>JAILFI010000098.1 GCA_024697655.1 Clostridiales bacterium | reverse complement strand
TATTGCGGGGAATACCTGTATATACGTATGGATTGCCCGCAAACTCTATGGACCGGAATGTATAATCCGTACCGAGCGTCAACGGATCGCCACCGCGTTCGAAACTGACGCCGCCATCCTCGGTGATCATGGTAACAGGGTTCGTATAGTTTCTGCTCAGCCGGGCAGGAACATTACCCTCTTCCCAGTCAGACACATCGCCATTGAACATCCACGGCATGACATATCCGACACTGTCGATGGTATAGGAAAGACGGATGCTCCCGGCCTCCCCGTCTTCCTCAGATGCTTTTTGCAGATTGTTGATGCCGGATGGATAGAGCCCGTACCATCCATCCGCACGCTCGCTAAGACTCCAGAGATGAAGATCCGGACGAGCGCCCCAGCTGGCTTTATGCGTCTGATTATTCGCGGCAGTATCATCGTTGCCGTTCTTGACGACCATGAAATGGCCCTCCGGATTATTCCACTCCGGCTCCTGATAGGACCAGACAGTCGTTGCCTCAGCCGTTTTCACTGTAACCTTCTGCCCGTCTTCTCCGGAATTGACATTCGGATTGGTCACAGTAGCTTTAGGATCGAACTCCGTCACTTTGCATTCGATACTGTTGTGGAACGTATACTCCACGTCTGCCTCAAACAGACTCGCTGGATAGGCAGTCGCATAAGAATAATAGGGCGTCGTGCCATCGGCTGTGCTCACAGTGCCCTCTTTCACCAGCTCTGTTCCGTCCCCGCCGGCCGCGCCGATGATAAAGCCCTGCATGTCCTTTTCCGTCAGCTCGATGGTTTTGCCGTCCTTTGCCACTGTTGCAACGACTTTGTCGACCGGCAAAGTATCCTTCTGGTCCAGCGTGTATTTCGTATTGGACTGGATATTCCCCCATACGTACCAGTTGACTTTAACATACTCTTTCTCCCCTTCGATGCGCTGCGAAGCGGGGATCTGATCCGCCGGTACAGTCTGTACGGATCCTGTTGCCCGTTTTGATACGTCTTTGATTTCCGCCTGTGTATCGAACTGCGCCTTCAGCGCGTTCGATCTCGCCGCGATGGTGTTGCCTTTATGCGTCACAACTTCGATATAGGCGTCGAATTCATCGGAAACACCCATGTCCACCATATCGCTGGGCCGGATCCCTTCGATCGAGATCTCGATAAAGCCCTTCGTCGCAGCACTCATATTGCGTGTATTGGTAAGGACGTACGTATCTCCGATCTGTTTCCAGTTGAATTCCTTTGCTGACGACGGATCCTCCGGATAAGGTATCGTCAGCACGCCGGTCTTCTTACCGTCGCGCGTCTTGAATATGTATGCCGGGATCGTGATCGTGACATCGCCCGGCGCATAGTTGTGTTCTCCGGAAAGCGCATAATTGATCTTCAGTACAACGGTCTGGTTCTCATCACCGGACGGTCGCACGTAAAGAAGCGCATCCGCTGCCTTCTTCTCATCCTCTTCGGCATTCTCCGGTGTATTGTCGACAGTATCTTCCGTCATCCACTTTGCTTCGATGCTCTCGATATTGCTGCCGTCTCCCTGACGCGGCACGTTCTCCGCTTTGAGCGTGCCGGCCTGCGGCGCTGCAAAAAGGTCGTCAACAGCATCGTTGATCTCTTTGTCAGAGAGGTCCGTATCGGCTTTTAAGGCCTCTTTTGCCGCCGCTTTGCTGCCTGCAGCCTTCCCCTGCACCTGAACGGCTTTTACCTTCCCGTTAACAGCGCAGTCTGCTCCATCTCCCGGTGCATCGTCTTTCTTTGCAGCTTCGTCATCTGTTTGTGCTGCCGCCGGTTCGGGTGCGGTTTTTTCATCGGATGCCGGCGGTTCGGCACCGCTTTGTCCACTGTTATCCGGCTCGTCAGAGATGCCCGTATCATCCGCCGTACCATCGTCAGCAGGCTCACTGTCCTCTGTTTCGGATGAAGGCACGACAACATCAGGGGCGGTCTCTTCCGTCCCCTCACCAGTCCCTATGTCCTCTGCCTGATCGCCGGGACTTGTTTCCTCTGTCACTGTATCACCGGCCGGACTATTCTGGTCGGCCCACGCCCCCTGTGAGGAAAACAAACAGAACTGGAATACCATTACCACGACCAATGCGATTGCCGTAACCTTCTTGCGTTTCATGGCTTGCTCCTTAATATTTAGTTGAACAAATTTGGTTTTATGTAAAACAAGCGTATACCACGCCTAATTATCTATACCTTTGACTTGAGTATACATTTCCAGAAACTATTTACAATTATTTACAACCAATATCTGTTTGCGCACACCCAATAATTGTCCATCTGACCGGAACCACGGTACTGCAGTGCTTTCCTTGACGACTTTCGCTCTTTTCAGTAATATTGAATTAGTAATATTTGAGGCATTCTATGAGACATCAACCCATCATCGATATCCCGGCTGAGGACCCTGCGGTCCTTTCCCGCCGGGAACGCAAAAAAAGAAATCAGAAATTCACCATCATCCGCGCCGCACAGCCGCTCTTTGAAGAGAAGGGCTACGACGAGACCTCTGTCAGCGAGATCGCCGAAGCGGCTGATATTTCCTATGCCACCTTCTTCAACTACTTCCCTACCAAGGACGATCTGCTCCGGGCGATCGCCCACGGGGAATACGAAGACCTGGCGGAAGTCGTCAACCTGCGTTTCTCTCCTGAGGACAGCATCGAAAAGATCCTGTTCGGCACCTTTCAGGAATGGCTTGAGGATTCCCTCAAAAACAGAAAGATCAGCGTCAGGATCCTGGAAATCGCCATGAAAGACCATGACGACACCTTCTTCGGCGAGATCGAGCAGCTTTTCATCGATCTTGTCAAGCTCGGCGTTGCACGCGGCGAATTCAGGGAGGATACAGATGCGGAAGCCATCGGGTTCCTGATTTGCGGACTCAGACAGGAGATTTTTATCTTCGCCCAGGAAGACCTTATAGACCGCGGATTCCATCAGATCATCGATCCGATCCGGGCAAAATAGGTTTCTCAGGCAAAATAAAGACCGGCATGCGCAGAGCTGCATGCCGGTCTTTTTATTAGTTTTCAAGTTGATGATCAGGATAGATGCGGAATGATATCGAAGAATGTCTCCCACTTATAGAATTCCGTCCCCTCCTCTTCAAGGAACGCCGCCAGTTCGTCACGGGCGAAGATCAGATCGCTGTTCCGCGCCATCGCCAGGTCCGTGGACGCCATATCCCCGACCGCAATGGCTTTGCCGTAGTCATACATGTCCATGATCTTCACCTTGTCCATGTTGTGCGTTTCGTCCGCATATTTGCTGGTGAAGACAGTATACTCGCCGCTGATGTCAAGATCGCACGAGTAGAACGCATCGATCCGGTCCATGTACGGCGCAAGGATCCCCTCCTGCATGCTGCGCACACCGCCAGAGATCACGACGACCGGGATGCCCAGCTCTTTAGCCTTGTCAAGGAATTCTGAAAAGCCGGGGCGGATCTTGACGGTCTTCGCGTATTCTTCCACCTTCGGCCAGTTGCTGCTCGGCGCCAGTGAGAAAAGCGTTTCCGTGCATTTGCGGAGTGTGATCTCTCCGCGCTGGAACTTGCCGAACCATTCGTAGAGGTCTTTCTCCTCACACAGCCGCATCAGTGTGCCGACAAAAGTCTCCTCCGTTGTGATCGTTCCGTCGAAATCGCAGAAAATCATTGTGTCATATCTTGCCATCTTCTGTCCTTTCCGGAGAATCGCTTACTTGCCCGCTTCTGCTTTTTCCTGTTCGTTGATTGCCAGACCGCCCGCAACGATCATCTTCTTTATGTTCTTCGCAATGGCGGTGAGCGCCGGCTGCTGGTCTTCTGCAATCGGCTTTTCACCGCCCAGAAGTTCTGCCATAATCATGGTCTTGGCGATCTTTTCGACCGCGCGGGCTTCCGTGAAGGCGAGGTCCAGAGTCGGTCCTACACAAAGGACGCCGTGATTTTCAAGCAATACGGCGTTATAATCCGGCAGCGTTGCTGCAAACCCGTCGGCGATCGCCTGCGTACCGGGCGTGCCGTACGGGACGATCGGGATCTCTTCAAAGATCTCCATCGCTTCCGCAAACCCCTTCGGTGCGATCGGTTTGCCCGCAACCGCAAAGGCGGTCGCATAGGCGCTGTGGTTGTGAATGACCGCATGGATGTCCGGCCGCACACGGTATGCCTGCAGATGCATCTTCAGTTCCGAAGACGGTTTCATCCCGTTTTCCGGATTGAGAATATTCCCCTCGCCGTCCGTCTCTACGATCATCTCGGGTGTCATGAGCTGTTTATCGACCTGCGACGGGGTGATCAGATATGTCTCACCGATCCGCATAGAGACATTTCCCTCAAAGGTGTTGACCATATCGAGACGGTCTTCTGCCTGTACCACTTTGATAATGAATTCTTTTGCTTCCTGCAAAGTCATAGCGATTCCTCCTCACTGCTAATTCATAAGAAACGCATTACTCTGCCATCTCGGCGAACAGATCCTTCAGAGCCGGATAGAGTTTCTTCCAGGTCTCGTACTTCTCATTGTAGACAGCGACTCTCTCCGGATCCGGTTCGAACGTCTTTTCGACCTGGACGAACTTGTCGACTTCGTTGACGCCCACGCGACCCATGCCGACCGCGACGATGGCTGCTGCGCCGATCGCGCCGGAATGCCGGCAGTTCGCGGGACGGTAGACCGGTGTGCCCATGATATCCGCCATCATCTGCATCCAGTGATCGCTCAATGAACCGCCGCCGATGGAGCCGATCTTCTCCGGCCACTTGCCGGTATCATTCTTATAATAATCCATCTGCATGCGCAGGCTGTAGCCGATGCTCTCCTGCATCGCATTGACGAGATCCGCGCGGTCTGTCAGGTTGCTGACACCGATGAAGACACCCTTGGTCTTCTCATCCATGATCGGGCAGCGCTCTCCCATCAGCCACGGGCTGGCGATGATGCCGTTGGAGCCGGGCGGAATGTTCTCGATGTCTTTCTCGATCAGTTCGAAGACGCCGCCGCCGAGTTCTTCCTTTTCCTTGCGGTAGAAGTTGTCGATCGTCCAGTTGAATGCCAGGCATGCCGACTGTACGCATCCGCCGTAGATCAGGTTGTTGATGTCAAGGCCGGGCAGCTGGTAGATGCCGGTGCTGGTATCCGCCAGGAACTTCGGTCCGATCATCGCTGTGATCCAGCCGGATGTACCGAGATACAGATGGACATCGCCCTCTTTGCAGCACGCCGCGCCGACCGCCGCAACAGTGACGTCGACAGCCCCCATGTAGACCTCGACTTTTGTGGTCACGCCGAGTTCCTCCGCTGCCTGTTCGGTCAGGTTGCCGACAAAGCCGCCGGTCGGGATGAGCGGCGGCACTTTGGCCGTATCCAGTTCCGCCAGATCGTACATATCGTAAAACATCTTCTCGACGTCCTTATCCGGGGCGTACAGTCCCTGCCCGTCTGTGAAGTCCGTGGTCATCTTGCCCGTCGCCTTCATATTCAGATATCCGGTGCAGCCAAGGATATACTTCGCTTTGTCATATACTTCCGGCCGGTACTGCTTGAGCCACATGACCTTTGGCAATACGTCACTGGCATCGATAATGTTCTCGCCCGCCTTCGCGTTCATGCGGTCCGCCTGCTCTCTGGCACGGCTGTCGACCCACGTGATGTTGTTGTACAGCACATTGCCGTCCTCGTCCACCGGAATGATGCCCATGCCCTGCGTGCCGAAGGACATGCCGACGACGTCCTCTCCGGCAACACCAACTTTACCGATGACGGTACGGGTCGCTTTGCATACTGCATCCCAGTACTGGACCGGATCCTGTTCCGCGTAGCCGACCGCTTCGGAAATCAGCGGATAGCCGACCTCCTCGTACCCGAGCAGAGTTCCCTCAAAGTCGACGAGCGCTGCTTTGACGCCGCTTGTTCCAAAGTCATAAGCGAGAATGTATTCGTTCATTGTTAACCCCTTTCCCGGCTGATCGCTGCAGCCGTGTTATCAGGCTGTTGAAATTGCTTTTTCCGGTCACCGCCATGCCCTGCGCGGACAGGGTGGTGTCATAAAGAAAAGGGTGAAAAGAGGCGAGCCTCCTTTCACCCTTTCGTCTCAAAGACTGTTATTCGACGATCTCGTCGACCGCTTTTTCAGCAGCTTCAGCTACTTCTTCCACAGCTTCTGCCGCATCGCCGACGACTTCTTCGACTGCCTCCGCTGCAGCTTCGACAGCCGCTGCTTCCGCCGCCGCGACGTCCGCGATCTCCGCATTCGCCATATCGGTCACGTCGATGCCCTGTGCACGGAGCGCTTCTTCTTCCGCTTCACGCGCATCGAGTTCCGCCTTGACGACCTTGTACTGCTTGTCGGTCAGACCGAAGAACATCTGCAGCACAGCGTGGCCGATCGTCAGGAAAGACGGGATCATCAGGCCGACCCAGAGGAGGCCCGCTTTCATCGCCGCATCCATCTGGATACCTTCCTCGTAGCCCATGTTGTTGAGCGCGATGCCGAGGAAGAATCCGCCGAGCGCCGTTGCCGCTGTGAGCGAGAAGCCATTCAGGGAGTAGATCAGGCCGGACTGGTCACGGTGATACTTCCACTTACCATAGTCAGCAACCATAGCGAGTTCGACATAGCAGAAGTTGTAGTATGCACCGCACATAAGGCCGGTCAGCGCGAACAGCCAGAACAGCAGGCCGTAGTGCAGGGATGCCTGCGCAGCCGCGAAATCCATGTACCGGCACAGTGCCCAGAACAGGATGTAGACCGCCGCTGTCAGGAATGTCCACATGACATAGCCGCGGTTTGTATCCTTCATGATCTTGATCGCCGGCTGCATCAGGAATGCACCGAGGCAGGTAGCGATGGTCATGACGGTCAGAGCAGGTGTCGCCATGTCGGGCTGCTCAAAGTAGTAGTTGAAGACATAGACCGCGACCGAGTTGCGGAATGCCATGACGATGTTCATGACAAAGATACCGACGACTACGATGACCGCGGGGCGGTTCTTGAACAGTTCAGCCAGCTGCTTGATCAGCGGGATGCGCTTGCCGGCTTCTTTCTTGATTTCGAGTTCCGCTTTCCATGTGCCGTCTTCGTTGAGTTCGTACTTCTTGGCCATGCGATAGTCGAGCCACAGGATCAGGACCTGCGGGACCAGCATGATGACCGCACCGGCAAAGAAACCGAAGTGGCCGCCGCCGAAGAAGTTGACGATCGGCATGAAGACCGCGACCGCGAAGACCGATGCCAGGTTGCCTGCAACGCCTTTCCAAGCGACCAGGTTCGCTCTTTCGCCCTCGTCCTTGGTCATGACGATCAGCTGGCAGTTGGTCGGGATGTAGTACAGTGTGGAACCGATCGCACCCATGCAGCCGTAGCCGAGGATCGAGAAGAACAGGTTCAGTGCGCCTGCGCCTTCAACGGATGCCCATACCATCGGCCAGAGGATGATGTTTGCAGGAATCGCGAAGCGGACCCAGGAACGGTATTTGCCCCACTTGAAGTGGAAGTTGTCGATGCACCAGCCGATCAGGATATCGGTGACGGCGTCGAACATGCGGGCACCGAAGATGATGGTGCCGGCCAGTGCCGGGTTCATCTTGACGATGTCTGTGTAGAAGTACAGCAGATAATAGCCGACGATGACCCACGGCAGGGATGCCAGGAATCCCGTCGAAGACCAGATGATCTTATCCACAAGAGGGATCTTCGATTTCTTCTGATCGAGAATGACGTTTTGCTCTTGCATTTCATCCTCCTTCCATCAATGACAACAAGATGCAAACTTTCCATCCGTGATCCGACCGCCGGAAAAAAGTATCTGCAGTGCCGTCTGCAAGCCAGCCGGACTGCCGGTAAAAAAAGTCCTATTCCTATTATCTTACAATAGGTTGGCTCCGATCTGCGGATACATCCGGATCTGTTACCCGTTTTTATATTCCGAGTATATTTTTATGATATTCCTTTTCAGAAAATTGTCAATCCTTATAGCGGTTATACAAGGCTCTGTAATCCCTTGAAAAACCGTCGTGACCGGATTTGTACGGGCCCTTCCTCCGTTGCCTCTCCTCGGTCGTGCAGACGGCAACTTCTCAGCCCCGCGGAAATGTGTTATAAAGTGGTAAAGCAAAGAACGACCGGTTTCGCAGTTCTGATGCAGGGAGGAAATACGATGGTACAGACCGTGACAGGCCCGGTACGGGCGGAGCAACTTGGCAGAACGCTCGCTCACGAGCACTTCTTCTTCGGATACCCCGGCTTTGACGCTGCTCTCTCCCACCCCGGCTGTGTCCGGCGGGAAAGAATACTGGAAAAAGGTATCCGGGCGGCAGGGACCGTGCTTGCGCAAGGATTCCGGACAGTCCTCGACGCGACTCCGAACGACTGCGGCCGGGATCCTCTTCTGCTGCGTGAGATCGCGATGCATACCGGCCTCACGATCCTCTGTGCAACGGGGTATTACGCGTCCGGCAAGTCCGCCCCCGGCTATTGGGATTTCCGCATCAAACACGGCGACGCTGTCCGGGAATACGCGGAACTCCTGGAACAGGAACTCACCGCCGGGATCCGGAACACCGGCATCTGCGCAGGGTTCATCAAATGTGCGACCGGATATGGCCCCATGACCGCCATGGAATCGCATCTGCTGCGCGGTGCCGCGCTGGCGCAGCAGCGTACCGGCGCCGTCATTTATACACATACCGAAAACGGGATCCTCGCCGAAGAGCAAGCCGGACTGCTCCTGAAAGCAGGTGCGGACCCATCCCGCTGCGTCATTGGACACCTGTGCGGCGAACGCGATCTTAGCAAACTCCTGCGGATCCTGCAGAAAGGTTTTTTCATCGGGTTCGACAGGCTCGGCAGCATCGACGAAAAACGGCCGGCCGTTGCCGAAACGATGGAGATGATCAGCCGGCTTGCCGATCTTGGCTATGAGGACCGCATCGTCTTGTCCCAGGATACTGTCTGCTGTTTTCTTGGAGCGCCTTTTGAGCCTGATTGGGAAAACCACTATTTCGGGTATCTGGCGGATTCCTATCTCCCTCTTCTGACCGCAGAACAAGGCGTTTCCGAAAATGCCATCGGTGACATGCTTGCCGGAAACATCCGCCGCCTCTTCGCAGATTAAAGAAAGCAAACGGTTCACAATTTTCTGATATTGACTAATCCCTCATTCTTTATTAAACTAAAGACAGACAATTTTATACTTGCAATATAGTTTTAGGTATTATCTCTAATTGATGTTCCGCACAGCGGCCGTCCCTGTTTCTGCAGGCGCATCATACGATATGTGAAAGGAGATGGTAAGACTCTTGCGATCCTTTACCCGTATCAATGATATTCGTTGGAATGAATGAGCGAATAGAGAAAGGAAACTGTTATGTCAGAAAAGAACACACCGACACTGGTGAACCAGAAGGTACCGCTTCTGGATAAGTTCATCTGGTGTATTCAGGGCTTCGTTTCAATGTTCCCCTGGATCATCATCGGCTATTATCTTCTGTATTTCTACACCGACATCGTCAAGATGAGCCCGGCTCTTGCCGGCACGATCATGTTCGGTGCCCGTATGTTCGACGCCGTCACCGACATCCTGATCGGCTGGTGTATCGACAACTTCCACCTCAGATGGGGTAAATTCCGTTCGTGGGTGCTGCTCTCCCTGCCCTTCAGTGCCATCCTCTGGCCGATGACATGGACCTGCATCGACGGCGCCCCCTTCGCAGTCAACCTGATCTTCGTCGTCGTCGGCTACGGCATGCTTGGTGCAGTCGGTAACACCCTGTACTACATCCCGATCAACTGCCAGCTGGTCGTCATGACCAAGGACGAGGGCGAACGCGCGAACATGATCGGCTGGAAATCCGTTGCTTCCAATCTGGCATCGGTCGCTGCAGTCGCCATGTTCATGCCGATCGTCAATGCGTTCGGCGGCAGCAACATGGGTTACTTCATTGCTGCTGTGATCATCGACGTTGCGTATGTCTTCCTCCTCTGGACCGACTTCTGGATGTCCAAGAAGTACGAGCTGACTGAGGACGGCAAGTGGAAACCCGAACTCGAGATCAAGAAGACCAAGGAAGGCAAGCGTATCCCGCTGGGCACCCAGCTCGCGCAGCTGTTCCAGAACAAACCGGCGGTCATCGTCGTTATCGGTATCGTCATCCTGAATATCGTAACGTCGTTCCGCAACGCGGCGCTGGTCTACGTCTTCGAGTATTACTTCGAAACACCTGAGATGGCGACCCCGGCACTGACCGGCACGACCATCGCCATGGTCGTCGGCGCGCTTGCGATGCAGCCGTCCATCAAGATCTGCAGAGGCACCAACAAAGCATACCTCGCATGGATCCTGCTGACAGGCGCTTCCTACGTTCTGTTCTATGTCATGGCCACGACCATGGAATTCAGCGCGGCGCAGGATTCCCTGCACTACGGCGCCCTGTTCTGGGTATTCGTCATCGGCGGCTTCTTCACCGGTGCGTACTACAACTTCTACTTCATCGAACTTCCGATGTGCTGCGACTACGGCGTCTGGAAGTATGACCGTGACCAGACCGGTCTGATCTACTCCCTGAACGGCTTCACCCTCACCGCAGGTACCGCGGTCGGCGGATTCCTCCTCGGCATCGTCCTGCAGGCAATGGGCTATGTCGAAGGTATGTCCATGGATGAGAGCATGAAGTCGAAACTCCTGTTTGTCGGCATCATGGCTCCGGTCATCCTGCTCGTTGTCCACCTGATCACGCAGGCCTTCTTCGGACTGAGTGATCCGCAATACGAGAAGATCATCGAAGAGATCCATGAACGCGGCATCCTGACCTCGGAAGAGAAGCAGGCGCTCGAGCAGAAGCAGGCTGATGAAGCAGCAATGGCTGCCGCAGCAGCCGCTGCCGGCGAAGTTGCTGACGCGGTGGATGAGATCCCAAAAGAATAACCGGTCATCCTGAATGATCAGCACACACGGCCATCCGTCCCCCGGGACGGATGGCCTTTCACCATATGCTCCCTTTAAAGAACGGAGGCAGTATGAAACAATATATCCTGGCTTACGATTTCGGGACCAGCGGCGTCAAGGCAGCGCTGGTGGATCTCGAAGGTACGCTGATCGGCTACGAGGAAGAAGGCTATCCCCTCTTCTCTGACAAGATCGGCTGGGCGGAACAGGATCCGCGGGACTTCTGGACCGCCGTCTGCAAAGCGACAAAGACCGTCATCGCAAAGACCGGCACGCCGAAAGAAGCCGTCGCCTCGATGTGCTTCAGCACGCAGGGCTGGTGTATCCTGCCCGTCGATGAGAACGGCGAGCCGACCTGCAACTGCATTTCCTGGGTGGACAGCCGCGCGCGCAAACAGGCGGATGAGATCAATGAACGCGCCGGCGCGCATATCATCGACGCCAGCGACGTGATCCCGAAAATGCTCTGGATCAAAGAAGAGCAGCCTGATGTATATGAAAAGACCAAATACATGCTCGACTGCAACGGCTATCTGTCCATGCGGGCAACCGGCGTCTTCTGTATGGACTACACCTGCGGCGTCTGCTACGCCACGCACGAGGATGCGCAGCAGAAGATTTATGATCTGTTTGAGCTGGCCGGCCTCGACTTCGAAAAAGTAGCCCCGCTCTACGCGGGCGGTGACTATGTCGGCCCCGTCACAGAAACAGCAGCCGAAGAACTCGGCGTTCCTGCCGGCACCCCGGTCTACATGGGCGTCGTCGACACCACTTGTGCCGCTGTCGGCGCCGGCTGCTGCAAGGAAGGCGATGCGCATATCTACCTCGGCACTTCCGGCTGGTTCACCGGCCTGATCAAAGGCGATTATCTGGATGACGTGGTTCACGGAATCTATCAGATCCCCTGCCTGGATCTGACCAAGCTGATCTACGGCGGATGCATCCAGTCCGTCTGTCTGGCCTTCAACTGGACGATCGACGAATTCTACACAAAGGAGAAGGAATCGCTCGGCGGCGGGATCTTCGATCTGATCAACAAAGAAGTGGCGGATATCCCGCCCGGCTCCAACGGTGTCCTCGCCAGCCCCTGGCTGATGGGCGAACGCTGCCCGATCATGGATGAAAAGGCAAAAGGTGTTTTCATCGGGATCTCCAACCTGACAAAACGCAGCGATCTGGTCAACGCCATGATGGAAAGCATCTGTTTCAGCCTGCTGATGCAGATGGAATACTACCGGCATGACGTCGGCAAATGGCCCGAAAAACTCGGCGCGATCGGCGGCGGCGCGCTCAGCGACCACTGGCTGCAGATGATGGCGGATATCGCGGATCTTCCTATCTACCGGACGAAGAACTGCCGGCACGCCGGCGCGATCGGCGCTGCTGCGACCGCTGCGGTCGGCATGGGACTTTATAAAGTCGATGAGATCGACCAGTTCGTACAGATCGAGAAGACCTTTGAACCGGATCCGGCGAATGTAGAAAAATTCAAACCTCTCTACGCGACCTGGAAAAAAGTTTATCCGGCGCTCAAAGAAATCTTCTCGGAGATCAACTGACACAAAAGAAAGCCATATAAAAAGAACGCATGGCAGCCCATGCGTTCTTTTTTCGTTCTTTGATGATCAGAGTTACAGCTCCGCCATTTCTTTGGCGACCGGCTCTTCCTCTTCTTCGATGATCTCCGGCCCCTCCTCCAGGATCTGCGTCATCAGCCGGCGGACTTCCATTACATCAGTAAGGAGGTCATACGCGGCGTCCTCCGAAAGCACGCCGCATTTCAGATCCTGCGGAAGCTTGCCTCCCTCCTGATCCGCCTTGTCCGCAAACCATTCCTGGCTGCCGTAATAGACCCCCAGTTCGTGGATATCTTCCTGCATCGTCTGAAACCACTCCAGCGTGCTCATCAGTTCGTCGACCGCCTTGCGGCCGTCATTGAGCCGCGCCTCATTAGCCATGATCCTCTCGATCTGTCTCTGTCTTCCCAGTTTCATTGTATTATCTCCTTCTATTCCTGCTGTCCGCCCAGCAGTTCCTCATAGACCTGTTCTTTGAACCCCGGATATACAGCCTGCTCAGTGACGAGCAGCGGCCGTTTGACGAGCAAGCCGTCCGTTGCCAGCAGTGCGTACATCTCATCCTCTGACATACCCGGTAGTTTGTCTTTCAGCCCCAGTTCCCGGTACTGCATCCCGCTGGTATTGAAAAACCGCCTGAGCGGCAGGCCGCTCTTTTGATGCCAGCTGCGCAGTTCCTTCTCAGACGGATTATCCAGCTTGATATCACGGAACTCATATACAATGCCGCGTTCATCCAGCCAGGCTTTCGCCTTTTTACAGGTCGAGCATTTTGGATAACATACGAACAGCATAGATGACTCTCCTTTCGCTTTTCTATATTATACATCATCCCCGCCGGAATGACGACCTAGGTGAAGCAGAACGATCAGGTATTCGGTGATGATGAGCACGAGGATCATCAGCAGGATCCCGAGCAGATATCCCGGCTCACCCAACCTGTCCGCCCACCACGCGAGCGGCGTATCCGCGACCGGATGCCGCAGGAACATGTAGTTGCAGCGGCATGCTCTGTCGAACAGCCAGACCGGCGGTACGGCAGCTGCCAGGAACGCAAACGGATACCAGATGTGACGGGGCGAAGGGACGACAGTACCGGCGCGCAGCATCATCAGCGGGATCGCAGTGAGCAGTGTGTGCCCCGCGAATCCGATGACCGACAGCACGGACAGGAGCGGCATATATGTCCAGTCTGGGAACAGCAGTGCGAAGACTGCGCCGGGAGCGATCAGCATAAGGGAGATCTCCCGCATCGCCGCTGCAAACCGTGACGAGGAGAACGCGCCGATCAAATTGGTGAAGATCCCGAGCCCGCACAGATGAAACGGCAGATTGTACAGGATCGTTCCCTCTGTCCGCAGCAGATAGATATCCTGTAACACCTCCAGCAGGAGGAGCGCAAGCGCCGCTGCACGGATGATCCGCGGACAGGTGCGGACCGGTTCTCCCTGCCCCGCAGGAGCGCCTGCCGCGTACACAAGCAGAGCCCCTGCTGCCGCGCAGCAGAGAAGCACCGCGATATGCGGACCGCCAAGCGTCTCAAAGCCGTTCATTCTCTGTCTCCGTATCGATGCTGCCTATACCTGCGGATGCGCCTTCAGCCAGGCAATGATATCCATGCTCTCATAAAGCGGCTGTCCGTCGATGAACAGACACGGGACCTGTTCTTTGCCGCCTGTCTCCACCAGTGTCCGGCGGTCTTCTTCGCTCTTGTGGATGTCGTGCAGAACAATATCTGTACGGCCGGCCTCCTCGATCGCGCCGATCACCCGGCGGCAGAACGGGCAGGTCGGAAACATATAAAGATCCAGTTTCACAGTACTACCTCCAAAAATATCATCATCCTGTCTTCACTAT
>JAILFI010000062.1 GCA_024697655.1 Clostridiales bacterium | reverse complement strand
GGAACTCGGACTGGATGTCAATCTTGCCAAGCGGGCCGGTCTGCTGCACGATATCGGCAAGGCGGTCGACCATGAAAAGGAAGGCACGCACGTCGATCTCGGTATCGAGCTTCTGAAGAAGTACAAAGAATCGCAGGCAGTTATCGATGCGATGGCCGCGCACCACGGCGATTACGAGGCTAAGACGCCGGAGGCCGTGCTGATCGCGGCGGCGGATGCGCTCTCGGCAGCCCGTCCGGGTGCCAGACGCGAGACTCTGGAGAACTACATCAAACGCCTCCAGAACCTCGAGGAGATCGCCAACCAGACACGCGGTGTCGAGAAGTCCTTCGCGATCCAGGCAGGCCGCGAGATCCGCATCATCGTCGAACCCGAGAAGGTCAGAGACGATGAGATGCCGATGCTCGCCCGCGAGATCGCCAAGAAAGTTGAGGAGGAACTGGATTATCCCGGACAGATCAAAGTCAATCTGGTGCGGGAGACCAGAGTCGTGGATTACGCCAAATAATGCCCGCGGACCGCGGCAGGCGTCACGTATGTGTACACGCGGAGGGGCAGGAAACCTGCCCCTCTTTTGAACAATGAGCAACGAAACAATAAGAAACGTATATTTTGATAATAGTGCGACAACAAGGCCGTATGATTTTGTCATCGATCTGATGGTGAAGATCATGGCGGAGGATTTCGGCAACCCGTCTTCGCTCCACCGTGCGGGCATTGCTGCGGAGGGGTATGTGAAAACAGCCAGAGCGCAGGTCGCTGCCGCCATGGGCGCTTCTCCCGAAGAGATCTTCTTCACGTCCGGCGGTTCGGAATCCGACAACACCGCCATCTTCGGCGCGGCGTACAAAGGCCGCCGCAGAGGGAAGAAGATCCTGACCAGCGCCGTGGAGCACCCGGCTGTGCTGGAGTCTTTTGCGCGCCTCGCGGAGGAAGGATATGAGACGGTCCTGCTGCCGGTCGACGGCCGCGGGATCCTCGATATGGAAGCCTTCGACCGTGCGATGGATGACGATGTGATCCTGATCTCGGTGATGCATGTGAACAACGAGACCGGTGCGATCCAGCCCATCGAAGAGATCGCAAAGAAAAAACGGCAGGCGCTGTTTCACGTGGACATGGTGCAGAGTTTCGGAAAACTCCCGATCGACCTTTCCGGCGCTTTATCCGGTGTGGACATGGCATCGGTCTCCGGGCACAAGATCCACGGGCCGAAGGGCGTCGGCGCTCTGTACATCCGCCGCGGGCTCACCATCCGGCCGTTCCTGGTCGGCGGCGGGCAGGAAAAGGGCATGCGCTCCGGAACAGAGAACGTTCCGGCGATCGCAGGGCTCGGTCTTGCCGCTGAGATCATTTACAAAAGCCGCGAAAAGAAGAATGCGCATCTGCGCGCGCTCACCGGTGCGATGCGTACCTGGTTTGAGGAGAACGTGAACGATATCCTGTTCAATTCACAGGAAGACGGCGCGCCGCATATCCTGAGTGTGAGTTTTGGAAAGACGCGCGGAGAAGTCCTGCTGCATACACTGGAGCAGAGCGGCATTTATGTGTCTACCGGCTCTGCCTGTTCATCGAATAAAAAAGGCATGTCCCATGTGATCAAAGCGATGGGCAGGACCGACAGACAGGTCGAAGGAACGCTGCGGTTCAGCCTGTGCGATTCCTGCACGATGGACGATGCGATGTATGTCTGTGAAAAGACGAAAGAAGCAGTGGACAGATTCCGCCGGCTTGGCAGTTTCCGGTAAAGGGACTGCGTACTGCATACCGAAATACAAGGATAAGAGGATCCGAAATGACAGAGAATACAGCAATACATGCTCCTGAGGAAGAAAACCGCAATGTCTTCATCGTCCGGTGCGGCGAGGCGGCGCTCAAGGGGCAGAACAAACCGTATTTTGAAAAGATGCTGGTGGAGCGCATCAAGCGCCTGCTGCACAAATATGAAGGGGTGGAAGTCCGCCGGCGCGAGGGACTCGTCTTCGTGTACGCCGACAAGAGCATCGCGAAAGAAGAGATCATCCGCCAGATCGGCAAGGTGTTCGGCGTGGCTTCGATCAGTCCTGCAGAGACCTGCGAACCAACGATGGAAGCCATCGGCGAAGCAGCTGTCAAGTATATGATGCAGCTCATCGAAGAACAGGGCATCAAAACCTTCAAGGTCGAAGCCAAGCGGGCGGATAAATCCTTCCCCGTGACATCCCCGGAGATCGCGCGCCGCACCGGCGCCGCCGTGCTGAAGGGATGCAAGGTCCTGAAGGTCGATGTCCACGATCCGGATGTCCAGCTTTTTGTGGATCTGCGCAGTGACAAAGCCTATCTTTATCAGCAGAAGATCAAAGGATTCGGCGGTCTGCCGCTCGGGACGAACGGCAAGGGGCTGGTGCTTCTGTCCGGCGGGATCGACAGCCCGGTAGCAGCCTTCATGATGGCGAAGCGCGGCATGGCGATCGAAGCGGTGCATTTCCATTCTTATCCTTACACGAGCGAGCGCGCGCAGCAGAAGGTCGAAGAACTGGCTTCCATTCTCGCGATCTATTGCAGCCGGTTCAAGATGCACGTCATCAATCTGCTTCCGATCCAGGAGCAGATCGTCATGCATTGCAGAGAAGAAGAAACCACGATCATGGTCCGCCGGTTCATGATGCGCATTGCGCAGGCGGTAGCCAGAGAAAAGGGCTGTGATATGCTGATCACCGGCGAGAGCCTCGGGCAGGTCGCCAGCCAGACGTCGGATGCGCTCGTCTGCACGGACGCGGTCTGTGAGATCCCGGTCATGCGGCCGTTGATCGCGATGGATAAAGTGGATATCATCGACATCGCCCGGGACATCGATACCTACGAAACGTCGATCCAGCCGTACGAAGACTGCTGCACGGTCTTCCTGCCCAAACATCCGCTGACGCGTCCGAAGCTGAAGCGTATCGAAGAGTCGGAGGCGAAACTCGACGTGGATGCCCTTGTGAAGGCCGCGGTCGAGAGCCTCGAGACCATCGAGATCTTCCCGCGGTAGCAGGAAGTCCGCGAACACGGCAGGAAGGGTAACAGAGTATGCAGTACTGGAAGATCACGATCGAGCTCAGGCGGAACGATCTGGAACCGCTGACCGGCGCGCTGGCTGCCGCCGGTTTTGATACCTTTGAAATTCAGGATCCGCGGGATGCGGAGGAGGTGCTCCGCAAGGAGCACGACTATGATTATGACGTGGCGGATGAAAGTCTGCTCGCAGCCGATCCGGACGGCGACCCGAAGATCGTTCTGTATCTGGAAGATGAGCCGGACGGCGCGCCGCACGAAGCCGGCAGGCTGCATGCGCTGGAAGGCGCTGTTTTTGCGTTTAAGAGCGTTTCTGTCATAAAGGAACGTGTTGACGACAGCCTGTGGAAAAACGCTTACAAGGAGCATTTTTCGATCACAGAGATGGCAGACAGGCTGGTGGTCGTGCCAAGCTGGGAAGAAGACCGTTACGAGCGGGAAAAAGATACCGTGTACAAGGGACTGCGGCCGGTCTTCATGGATCCCGGCACGGCTTTCGGTACAGGGGATCATCCGACGACGTCCATGTGCGCGGCGATGATGGCTGAAAACGGCTGCGAAGGCAAAGCCGTTCTGGATGTTGGGACGGGGTCGGGGATCCTGGCGATCGGGGCCGCCGCGCTCGGCGCCCGCCCGGTGCTCGGGGTGGAGATCGATCCGGAAGCAGTCATTGTCGCGAAAGAGAACGTAAAGAAGAACGGCTGCGAAGAGGCTGTTGAGATCCGGGAGGGAGATCTGCTGAACGGCGTCGATTTCCGGGCGGACCTTGTCGTTGCCAATCTGTTCGCGGAGATCATCGTGCGGCTGATCCCGGCGATCCGGAGCCATCTGAACGAAGACGGTCTGTTCATTTCGACCGGCATCCTTGAGGAGCGCTGTGAGAAGGTGCTGGCGGCGCTGGAAGAGAACGGATTTGCCATCCGTGAAGTAAGAAAAACAGGCGAATGGTGCGCTGTCGCGGCGGCTCCCGTGCCGGGGCCAGACACCTGCGGCGGGGAGAACATACAGTAGGGGAAAGAGATGCATCGGTTTTTTGCGGACAAAGCAGCCGTCGGCGGGACGGTGATCGAATTAACGAATAAAGATGACATCGGCCATATCAGCCGCGTGCTGCGTCTTGGGCCCGGTGACCGTATCCTGGTCTGCGATCAGGAGGGGTGGGACTACACTTGCGTACTCGAAGAAGTCGGCAGGCAGGCGGTCACCGCACGGATTGAAGACAGGCAAAAGAACACCGCCGAACCGGCGCTGCAGATCACCCTGTATCAGGGCGTGCCGAAGGGTGGCAAACTCGACGTTACCGTCCAGAAATGCATCGAACTCGGTGTCACACGGATCGTGCCGGTCTTCATGAAACGCTCCGTCAGAGCGGACAAAGGAACGTTCGGCAAGAAAGCGGACCGCCTGCGCGCGATCGCGGAGGCAGCCGCCAAGCAGAGCGGCAGGGGCATCATCCCGGCGGTGGAAGAAGCCATCGGCTTTTCGGATATGATGGAAGAAGCAGCCGGCTGTCCGCTGGTTCTTTTCCCCTATGAGAATGAAGACGGCACGACGATGAGGGACGCGCTCCTGCAGGCCCGCGAAGCGGGAGTGTTCAAAGAGGGAACCAGGACCGAACTCGCGGTTGTGATCGGTCCGGAAGGCGGGTTTGCGGACGAAGAGGCAGAGGCACTGAAAGCATTGGAGAACTGCCGCTGCGTATCGCTTGGAAAACGGATCCTGCGCACCGAGACGGCTGGCATGGCGGCGCTGGCGATGATCCTGTATGAATTCGAGTTATAGTATTTGAGAGCGATTCTCCGATATGGTAAAATCGACCTATGAGTATACGAGTGACCACGGCCGTACTGGCCTGTAAAGCAAGCAGAAAACTGCTGCGTCTTGCGGGACGCGGCGCAACGAATCTGCCGGGAAGGATCGCGAACCGCATCTGCCCGGATCTTTTGCGTCATCTTGCGAAAGATGTCCACGTTATCGCGGTGACGGGCACCAACGGCAAGACGACCACCTCGCGGATGGTCGAACAGATCCTGAAGGATAACGGCTACGACTATTTCTGCAACAAGTCGGGCGCCAATCTGCTG
>JAILFI010000006.1 GCA_024697655.1 Clostridiales bacterium | reverse complement strand
TTGACCGACTTCGCATAGGTCTCAATGAACGAACCGCAGCCGGACGAACATGCTTCATTGAGCATGATGCTGTAGATCGCGCCGTTCTTGATCTTCATGCACTTCATATCCTGTCCGCCGATGTCCAGGATGAAATCGACGCCGGGAAGGAATTCCTCCGCGCCTTTGTAGTGCGCCATGGTCTCGATCTCTCCGAGATCCGCCTTGAACGCCGCTTTGCTCAGTCCTTCGCCGTACCCGGTGACACCGGCGTTGGCGATGAACGCCGCCTCCGGCATCTGCCGGTACAACTCACGCAGCATAGCCATCGTCGCATCGATCGGATTGCCTTCGTTGCTGCGGTAGAACGAATACAAAAGGTTTTTCTCGTCGTCGATCAACGCCGCCTTGGTGGTCGTGGACCCCGCGTCGATACCGAGGAACAGCTTGCCTCTTGCCTTGGCGAACTCCCGGCGCTTGATCTTGTCTTTATCGTGACGCGCGACAAAGCGGGCATAGTCCGCCTCGTCAGCGAACAGCGGCTCGATGTGCTTGGTGTCGTTCATCATGTTCGGGTCGAGCTGTGCCAGACGGGCGATCAGCGCCCCGATGGTGACCTCTTTCTGCTTCTCGGCCAGCAGCGCCGCGCCGATGGCGACGAAGTACTTGCCGTCTTCAGGGAAGATGATCTCGTCGTCTTTCAGCCCGATGGTCTCGATGAACCGCTTTCTCAGTTCAGACAGGAACGACAGCGGACCGCCCAGGAAAGCGACATGACCCTGGATACGGTGGCCGCAGGCAAGGCCGCTGATGGTCTGGTTGACGACTGCCTGGAAAATCGAAGCGGACAGGTCCTCTACGGACGCGCCTTCATTGATCAGCGGCTGGATATCGGTCTTTGCGAACACACCGCAGCGCGCTGCGATCGGATAGATCAGTTTATAGTTCTTAGCAGCCTCATTGAGCCCGGCTGCATCGGTATTCAGCAGGATCGCCATCTGATCGATGAACGCGCCTGTCCCGCCGGCGCAGGTACCGTTCATGCGCTGCTCGATGGTCTGTCCGTAGAACGTGATCTTCGCGTCCTCGCCGCCTAGTTCAATGGCGACATCCGTATCGGGGATAAGCGTTTCGACGGCTTTGCTGCACGCGATGACCTCCTGCTCGAAATGCACGTTCATCAGGTTGGCCAGCGCCAGTCCGCCGCTGCCCGTGATGACCGGTTTCAGCCGAAGATCGCCCATCTCTTCCTTCATCCGGATGATGAGTTCCTGCACCTTGTCGAACACATCGGACATGTGCCGTTCATATTTGCTGTAGATGATCTGATCTTCGTCGTTCAGAACGACCAGCTTGACAGTGGTCGAGCCGACGTCGATGCCTAATTTCATGCCTTTTTACCTCTTACTGATTGTGGTTTGCGTTACTCGCAGGTCCGGAAGATTTGGGACATGCCGGCTGCTATTTCTATGGTATACTCTTTCCATGAAACAGATCATTCCCTCACGTACCTATAAAGCCATGTACCGGCTTCTGGACCGCGTCAGTCCGATCGACGGCGACTGCGGCAGGCTGTGCGGCAGCATCTGCTGCACGATCGAAGAGCATCTGACCACAGGACCGGAGTGTCCAAACTCCTCCGATAATATTTTCCTACATTATGTTGCGGATGTCAATGAGAGCGACCCCCACAACTTGTTAGAGACGGCTCCAGCAAATGATGATGACCCGCCGGAAGAAGAACAGGTCCTCGGGATCTATCTGTATCCCGGCGAAGAATCGCTCTTCCTCCCCGGGAACGTTCCTGCCCCGCATCGCACGGACGATCCCGCCACTCTTTTCTGCATGTCGGACGGTACGCCCCTTTTCTCTTTCGAAGCCGAAGACGCCCTCGACTACGACTATCCGGACAGCTGGACAGGAAACGTCTGGTTTGCCCGCTGCCTGTGCGCCCCGCACTGCGAACGCGCCATGCGGCCTCTGCAGTGCCGGTTTTATCCCGCCTGCCCGCATATCGACAGACACGGACAGCTCACGCTGATCCGGTTTCCCGGCTCTGCCGCCGGTGCCGAGAGCATCCCCTATCAATGCCCGCTGATCGAGCAGCAGATACCGCTGAATCCCGACTTTCTGAAAGCCACCTACACCGTCTGCAGGCACCTCCTGCGCGATCCGCAGATCTACGACCTCTTTCTTTTTGATTCCGCCTTGCGGCGCGAAGCGCCGGACTTTGACGAAGATGCACAGCGGCTCTATCCGCTGTAAAAGCAAAAGACTCCGCACAGGAGTCTTTTTTTCTATAGAAGCCGGCTCAGCGGGATCATGACCACCGGCTGTCCGTCAGGCAAACGCGATTTCTTTCATCTTCATAAGACGCCGGATGACTTCCTCCAGCACCGGGAGTTCCCTTGCGAAATGCAGACGGATCAGGTTGTTGACATCCTCCATGAAGAAACTGGACCCCGGTACTGCCGCCACACCGACGTTGCGGATCATCCACTCGCAGAAGTCCTGGTCGCTCATGCCGGCAAACTTCGGCAGCGCCATGAACTCGGAGATATCGATCATCACAAAGTAGGCACCTTGCGGAACATTGTGCCTGAGTCCTGCACGGTCCAGTCCTTCCATGAAGTAATCGCGTTTCTCCGTGTAGTCCTCCCGCAGCCACTCATAATACTCAGGCGGGAATCGTACACCCGTCACCGCCGCTTCCTGCAGCGGTCCAGGGGCAGCCAGTGACAGGAAGTCGTGGACTTTCTTCGCCTCGTCGATGACATACTTGGGCGCGATGATGTAGCCGATGCGCCAGCCGGTCACCGCATACGTCTTGGACAGCGAGTTGCAGGTGATGACATGATCGTACATCCCCGGAAGAGCGGCCATATAAACATGTTCATACGGTTTATAGACAATGTGCTCGTAGACCTCATCGGTCACCACGAAGGCATCGTATTTAAGAGCCAGTTCCCCGATGGCGGTCAGTTCCTCACGGGTGAAGACCTTGCCGCACGGGTTGGACGGATTGCAGATGACGATCGCCTTGGCGCCGTCGCGGAACCCCTGCTCGATCAGTGAGATATCGAAGTCATAGGTCGGCGGCACCAGCGGGATGAAGATCGGTTCTGCGCCGGACAGGATGCAGTCCGCGCCGTAATTCTCATAAAACGGGGAAAAAACCATGACCTTATCCCCGGGCTCACAGATGGTCATCATCGCGCACATCATCGACTCCGTGCCGCCGCAGGTGATGACGATCTCCTCTTCCGGATCGAGTGTGCGGCCGATCGCACGCCCCTGCTTTTCGCACAGCGCCGCGCGCAGGTTCTCCGCCCCGATGGTAACGGGATACTGGTGCGGTCCCTCGTAAGAAACTCTCGCAAGCGCGTCCATGATCTCCTGCGGCGGATCCCAGTCCGGGAATCCCTGCGACAGGTTGATGGCGCCTTCCGCATCGCTGATGCGGGTCATCATGCGGATGACAGACTCTGTGAAGGTGTCGGTCTTTCGGTTCATCGTTGGCATAAAGGGTCTTCTTTCTTCATTCATATTGTTTGATATCGTTCCCAACAACTATCTTATTATCACCCGCCAAGGTCAACCGCGGATCCGTTTATTTATCTGCGCCTTCATCTTATATTCGTTTTTTGACCGTTTTCAAGAAAAAAGCAACCGGCTGGGCCGACTGCCTTTTTCCGTCTTCATACTTTTGAAGGAGATCTTCAGAGTTTCTCTGCCAGCCAGGCGCTGACTTTCTCTTTGTACAGATCGGGGAATTCCACATGCGCCTGATGCGCACCATCCTCGATCACGAGCAAAGTGCCATCTGCAACCTGTTTGCTGTACTCTTCGCCGGTCTTTGGTTTGCAATAATCATATTCCCCGCAGACGAAAAGCGCAGGCACCTTGATTTTATCGAGGTCTGCCCGAACATCAAACTCTTTCAGCAGCCCGTTGCAGGTGAACTGCTGTGTTCCCCACATTGTCATATACACGAGACCGCCCGTTTTCTGCTGCGCTGCCGCGATGCATGCAGGCCATTCCGGGAGTCTGCATACATGCCGGCTGAGCATGGCCCCCATCCCCTGCATAAACCCTTCCGTCGAATAGTCATGCGATGCTTCGGCTTCCCAGATCGCGGCGGACAGTTCCGGACCGAGTTCGTTGATACAATCCCCCATATCCTCTGTCATTTTCTTCACGCACATGACAGGACTGGAAAAAACAACGGCTTTGA
>JAILFI010000001.1 GCA_024697655.1 Clostridiales bacterium | reverse complement strand
ACACCTGAGACCAGTTTGCGGATCATGCCCGCGCGGGTCAGCAGGATATGGCTGGGGATCTCCGCCTCTGCCGGTACTTCACGCAGTGTCTTGAAGTGCATCTTCGACATTCTCATAGTTCGTGTTATCTCCTTACTTGTTCAAGTTATTCTGTCTCTTTGAAAAGAAGGCAGACAGCCTCCGCCGCCAGTCCTTCTTTCCGCCCGGTAAAGCCGAGCTTTTCCGTGGTGGTTCCTTTGATATTGACCTGCGCCGGATCGCATCCGAGTGCTCCGGCCACAGCAGCCTCCATTGCCCGTTTGTACGGACTGATCTTCGGCTCCTGTCCGATCAGGGTCGCGTCCACGTTGGCGACCGCATAGCCCTTTTCCCCGAGCAGGCGGGCGACCTCCCGCAGAAGCCCCAGACTGTCCGCGCCTTTGTATGCGGGATCTGTATCAGGGAACCGCTCTCCAATGTCGCCGAGCCCCGCCGCGCCGAGCAGCGCATCCATGACCGCGTGCAGCAGCACGTCGCCGTCGGAATGCGCAAGCAGCTGCCGGTGGTACGGGATGTCCACCCCGCCGAGGCGGATCGCGGCCGCAGTTTGGGCGGAACACTGCGGTTCCGCATCCGCAAAGCGGTGCACGTCAAATCCGGTGCCGATCCGCAGTGTTTCCGGTCCAATCATCATGTGTTTTCTCTCCTGTTCTCCCTGCCGGCATACGGTCAGTGCGCCGGTTTGGCGAAGATCATGCGGCCTGCGGATGTCTGCAGGACACTGGTCACCGTGACATCGGTGCTCTTCCCGATGTACTTGCGGCCTTCCTCCACGACGATCATCGTACCATCGTCGAGGTATGCCAGCGCCTGGCCGCTGTTCTTGCCTTCCTTTACCAGGAACAGATTCATCTTCTCTCCAGGCAGGACGACCGGCTTGAGGGCATTGGCCAGTTCGTTGATGTTGAGTACTTCGACGCCCTTGATGCCGGCGACTTTGTTCAAGTTATAGTCGTTGGTCACGACCTTGCCGTCCATACGCTGCGCCAGTTTGAGCAGTTTGACATCGACTTCGGGGATCTCTTCCAGCGACTTGTCGCCGTTGGTGTCGTAGATCTCCACGCCGTAATCATCCCTGATCTTATTGAGTACATCGAGCCCCCTGCGGCCGCGGTTCCGCTTGAGCGAATCGCTCGAATCGGAAATGTGGCGCAGTTCGACCAGAACGAATTCCGGAATGACGATCGGCCCTTCCAGGAACCCTGTCTCCATGATGTCCAGGATGCGGCCGTCGATGATGACGCTGGTGTCGAGGATCTTCGGGGTCGCGTTCTGTTTGCCTTTCCGCTCCGCCCCCTGTCTCGAAATGCGCGACAGGTTGAGGTTGCTGATCAGTGCCAGCCCCTGACGTTTACCGATGATCGCCCCGGTGTACGCTGTGATGGCATAAGTGATGACAGACAGGATGACCGGTACATACGGCAGCCGGATCAGGCTGTACACATTCGACAGCAGATAAGCCAGCAGCAGACCGACCAGCAAGCCGACGGTCCCCATGATGACCTCGCCCGAAGATGTGTTCTGCAGATCGCTCTCAATGCTTTTCGCGACTTTCTTGCTCTGCCGGTTGAGCAGCGGAACGATCATAAAGAAAATAAAGGCAAAAATAAGGACGTATACAATTACACACAGAGCGAGTTTTCCGCTCGACAGATTGCCGAAAAACTCATTGCCGCTCCTTTCCAGCAGGAATCGCGTCAGCAGATACAGGGCATACCCGACCACGCCGCCGATGAGTGTCAGAATACCGCGAAATATCTTATTCAGCATACTGTTTCACCTCCTTTCCGTTAAGACTCCACGAGAAACCGGAAATGTCGATAATCCCCCAGTTTCATCATGTGTTTTACTATCATATCATGTCTTTGTTAAGAATGGGTGAAAATACGCATAAAAAAAATAAAGCCTGCGCCGTACCGGCACAGACTCCGCTGCCGCGGCTGCACTTTCAGACAGCCTGTTCGATCATTTTCTGTACGTCCGACTCCGCGCGCCCCAGCACGAGGACCAGCTCACTGGTCAGGATCTGTCTGGCATTCGTGAGCATCTTCTTCTCTCCGGTGGAAAGCGGTTTGGTCCGCTCCACGCGCAGCAGGTTGCGGACAACGCCCGCCACCTCTTTGATATCCCCCGTCCGGAGGTGCTCCATGTTCTCCCGGTTGCGGCGGTTCCAGTTGTCGGACATCTCCGTGGAAGGCCCGGCGAGGACTTCCATCACACCTTCGACATCGCTTTCTCCGATGATGTTGCGGATGCCGATCTCGTCGCATTTGTCTACGGGGATCATCACTTTCATATCGTTAGAGGAAACACGCAGCACGTAATACTGCCGGTCTTCGCCCAGAATCGTCTTTTCTTCGATCCTGTCGATAATACCGGCTCCATGCATCGGATATACGATTTTATCTCCGATACTGTACATATGGACCCCCCACCTTTCACATATGCGATTATACAATAAAAAAGGCGGTATGTCAAAAAAATGTCATGATAAAAACAGATTAATATATCACCGCCCCTAATGGTTGTCAATCCATAGACTCAAAATCTCCGCCAGTTGTCATAAAAAACCAACAGGTATCAACTTATGTCCCCGCCGCTGTCTGCCTGCCGCAGCGCTGCAGCGTGGCAACAACAGCTGATCTGTGCTACAATGGAGAGCAGAGAACCAAGAACCGGAGGTATCCTATGTATAAACTGCTGGTAGTCGATGACGAACCGATGATCCGGGAGGTCATCCGCGAATACGCAGAGTTCAACGATTTCGAAGTGGAAGAAGCCGCCGACGGCATGGAAGCCGTCAGCAAGTGCCGGGAAAGCGATTACGACATCCTGATCATGGACATCATGATGCCAAGACTCGACGGGTTTTCGGCCTGCAAGGAAATCAAGAAAAGCAAAGACATCCCCGTCATTATGCTCTCCGCCCGCAGTGAGGAGTACGATAAACTGTTCGGGTTTGAGCTGGGGATCGACGACTATGTCACCAAACCCTTCAGCCCCAAAGAGCTGATGGCGCGCATCAACGCGGTCATCACCCGCCACAACGCCCAGTCGCAGACGCAGGAGAAGTCCGACGAGATCGTCTTCGACGGTCTCAAGATCAATATCCCCGCGCGCACAGTCGAAGTGGACGGCGAAAAGGTCGAAATGACACCGAAAGAATACGATCTGCTGTTCTACCTTGTGGAAAACAAGAATCTCGCTCTCTCCCGCGACACGCTGCTGCAGGACATCTGGGGCTACGATTTCTTCGGGGAGGACAGGACGATCGATACGCACATCAAAAACCTGCGCAACAACCTCGGTCCCTACAGAGACCACATCGTAACGGTACGGGGGGTAGGCTACAAATTTGAAGAATAAGCGCTTTGACTTCAGCAGCATCCGGTTTCGCGTCTGGCTGTACTTCCTCGGATTTACGGCCATTCTTCTGGTGCTCATCTGGTTTTTGCAGATCTTCTTCCTCAACCAGTACTATGAGGATATGAAGATCCGCCGCACACAGGACGCGGCAAACCAGCTGGTCCAGCTCTACCAGGCAGGCGATGAGACCGGGTTTACCACCCTCGCCAACCAGATCACCGAAGACAATGACGTCTTTGTGCGCCTCGATGAAGGTGACAAGATGATCTATCCGTCCATCGAAACGCTGGCCTACGGCAATGAGATCGCCGATGCCAGAAACGGGCTGCAGATCGCGGTCAGCAACGGGGAAAGCGTTTATACGTTTACGGAAGTCAACGAACTGAAGCAGAAACGCACCTATGTCTTCTCCACATATCTGGATGAAACACAGACAGTCTCTCTTTACGTCATCACGCCGCTTTATCCGATCCGGTCCACCGTTTCGATCCTCCAGAACCAGTTCCTGTACATCTTCGCGATCGCCCTCGGACTGGCCATCCTGCTGGCTTACTGGCTGACCGCGCGCATTACCCGGCCGATCCGGAAGATCACCGTGACCGCCCGGAAGATGGCGGCAGGCGAATACGGCACGGTCGCAGAGGTCGGCAAACACAGTTTCTCGGAGATCAAGGAACTCTCCGACACCCTCAATCAGACATCCTATGAGCTGAGTAAAGCGGATGCTCTGCAGAAGGACGTTCTGGCGAACATCTCCCACGATCTGCGCACTCCGCTGACCATGATCCGCTCCTATGCGGAAATGATCCGCGACATCTCCGGGGACAACCCCGAAAAGAGGAACGCGCACGTCCAGGTCATTATCGACGAGGCCAACCGGCTCAATTCACTGGTCAACGACATGATGATCCTGTCGCAGATGCAAGCCGGCACGATGCAGATCAACATCGGCACCTTTGACATCCTGGCCGCCACAGAGTCTGTCGTCAACCCTTACAAACTGCTCGAAGCGAACGGCTACGACATCCAGATCCACTGCCGGGAAAACTACAAGGTCAAGGGCGATGAGGACAAGATCAAACAGGTCATCTCGAACTTCCTGACCAATGCCATCAAGTACTGCGGCGCAGACAAACAGATCCTGATCAACATCCGCCGCTGGGGTAAAAAGATCCATTTCGAAGTGGTCGACCACGGCGCCGGCATCAAACCTGAAGAGCTCGCCCATATCTGGGAGCGGTATTACAAGTCCAGCACCAACCACGTCCGCGCGACCAAAGGAACAGGGCTCGGTCTGTCCATCGTCAGCGAGATCCTCACCCGCCACAAAGCACGGTTCGGCGCGGAAAGCAAGGTCGGCAAAGGCACGACGTTCTGGTTCGAACTGCCGCTCGCCGAGGAATCGCTCGGTACGGTGCCCCGGGACACACGCCCGATCCAGCTCGACCCGGAACATCAGAAACGCCGGATCCGTAAACGCGGACAATAGCGGTGTCCGCCGTCTGCAAAACAACCTGCGCAAAAAAAGAGAGGCCTGCCTCTCTTTTTCTTTATCCTCTTATTTGTGCAGCAGATCCGTCAGGCGCTTGACACCGGTGACGGTCACCCCGCCCGCTGCAGCGCCTGCCTGCGCAAGTGCGGTGCGGATGGTCTCCGCCTGTGACGCCGGCAGCAGGATCTGCCGGAATCCCATACGGACAGCCTCCCGCACGATCTTCTCCGCGTTCGGGACCGGCCGCAGGTCGCCGGTCAGCCCGATCTCCCCGATCGCGATCATATCCTTGTCCCAGACGATGCTCCGGACCGACGACCACACCGCCATCGCGACCGCGAGGTCCACGCTGGTGCCGTCCGGATGGAGTCCGCCCACCACGTTGACGTAAACATCCTGGTCGGACAGCCGCAGACCGACACGGCGCTCCAGCACCGCCAGAATCATATTGAGACGCCCGTAATCGAACCCGATAGATGTCCGCCGGGGGTAATTCATATTCGTTGTTGCCGCCAGCGCCTGCACCTCGAAGAGAAGCGGCCGGGTGCCTTCGTAGGCAGCGCCGATCATCGCCCCTTCCGCGCGCTCCTCCGCGCCCTGCAGGAACCGTTTTGACAGATCCGCGATCTCGATCAGCCCCTTTTCGGCCATCTCGAATGCGCCGATTTCGCTCGTCGTACCGAAGCGGTTTTTATAGGACCGCAGGAGCCGCAGCTCCGCATTGCGCTCCCCGGTGATGCTCAGGACGCAGTCCACCAGGTGTTCCACGATCTTCGGCCCCGCCAGTTCCCCGCTCTTCGTTACGTGGGCGACGATAAAGACCGGGATATTGCGGGACTTGCCGATGCGCATCAGTTCGTTGCCGCAGGCACGCACCTGGGAAACACTGCCTGGCGCCGCCTCCACATCCGCCATGAACATCGTCTGGATCGAGTCGATGATGATGAATCCGGGACTCTCCTCCTCGACGACAGCCTCCACCTGATCGAGCGACGTCTCCGCGAGAACGAGCAGATCTTCGCTCATCTGCCCGCAGACGCGGTCAGCACGCAGCTTGATCTGCTCTTCCGACTCTTCCCCTGATACGTACAGGACCTTGCCGGTATTCGCCGCGAAATTCGCTGCCACCTGCATGATGAGCGTCGATTTGCCGATGCCCGGCTCACCGGAGATCAAAGTCAGCGACCCCGGCACAAGACCGCCTCCCAGGACACGGTTGAACTCCGCGATGCCTGTATCGATGCGGTCCTTATGCGGCGATGCGTCGACAGACTTCAGCGGGACCGCTTTTGCCCGCCTGCCGCTTGCGGCTCCGCCGGCAGCACTGCCGCGCCGGCGCTTATCGTCGACAGCCTCCTCCATCACCTTCTGCTCGAACATCGAATTCCAGGCCCCGCAGATGCACTGCCCCATCCACTTGGGGCTTTCAAATCCGCATTCATTGCAGACATATACGATCTTTGCCTTCTTAGCCATTCTCTCACCTCAAAAAAGAACTTATGTTCGTTTTTATTCTACCGTTGCGGCGATTCCCTGTCAATGAAAAAGTGCCCGCGGGACCCGCCGGGCACGTCTCTTATTCTTCCGGTTCCTCCCGGCGCAGCCGGTACATTTCGTTGATGACCTCCTGCGCGTATGCATTGATGTGCTTATCGACGAACTTATCTCTGTCCGCCAGGATCGCCAGCATTTCATCCGCGACCTCTTCGGCCGGCGGCCTGCCTGCCCTGCCCAGATACGCGATCATGCGGTCCGCCGTATAGGGGGTGTGCATCTCTCTGGCAATCACTTTCGCAAATCCTTCCGGATAACCTTTATACAGCATTACCGAAAAGACTTTCTCGCTGTGTTTTGTCATTGCCGGCATAGTATCCGCCATGATCCCGTTCCTCCCGCTAACAGTATCCGGCCGCCAGCCCGAACAGCAGTATGCCGGTGGTCAGCAGCAGGTTGAGCACCTGAAATTTCCACGAATACCGGAACCATTCCCCATAGCCCACGTCTGAGATCCCGAGCGTGATCAGCAAGCCGGCATTGGTCGGATAGATCACATTGCTGAAGCCGTCTCCGAATGCAAAAGCGACGATCGCGAGCTGCATCGGCAGCCCGAACAGCTGCGCGAGCGGCGCAATGATCGGGATCAGGAGAAACGCCTTGGCGGACCCCGACGAAATGAAGAAGTTCATCATCAGACAGATCAGATAAATGAACAGGATGACCCCCGCTTTCGGCATGCTGTCTGCCATCCCTGCTGCACTGTGCAGGATCGTATCGAGGATCTTCGATTCTTCCATCGTGTACTTGATCGACGATGCCATGAGGATCATCAGGATGGACGGCGCGATGGCGATGATCCCGTTGACGAATGTCCTCCCGAGTTCGCGCGGAGTCATCCCCGCGAGCAGCACCGAAGCGATGCCCGCAACAAGAAACATCAGTGCCACGATGATCATGGTATAGTCCTGCAGCGCCGTGATGACGCTTGAACTGAGGACGATGACAATGCCGATCCCGAGAAGAGCCGCAAAAACCTTCAGCCCCCGGTCCATGCGGGGGTCCTTCATATAGGAAATGCCAAGCGCTTTTGCCTGCCCCTCTTTCTCGATCCTTTTCGCGTGTCCGCGCACGTACCACAGAAGGAGCGCGTAGATCAATATGAACGACAAGGCGCGGAGCCAGATCCCGCTGAACATCGGGAGCCCTGCCAGCCCCTGCGCCACACCGATCGTGAACGGGTTGGCAATGCCGGCGGCAAAACCGCAGCCCGCCGCAAGCAGCGACATGGCTACGCCTGTCACACGGTCCCAGCCGAGCGCGACCGCCAGTGCCACCACGATCGGCGCCATCGGGATGACCTCTTCAAACGAACCGACGAAAGATCCCATCGCCATGAAGAAAAAGACGAGCACTGCCATGAGCCTGTACTTGACATCCCCGAAACGGTCGACGATCTTCTCGAGCATGTACTGCATCATCCCGCCAGCCGTCAGGGAATTGAACACTCCGCCGATGACGAGCAGAAAGATCAGCACCGCGATGATCGTTCCGGAGCCGGGCGCCCCCAGCACCAGAAACGGGGACAGCAGCCACTTCCAGAACGGCAGCCCGCCGTCGACGTTACGGAATCCGCCGTCCGGGTCGATGACCGTGTGTCCGGAGGCATCCTGCACCCGGGCATATTCACCGCCCGGTATAATGAGCGTCAGGATATAAGTCACCACCATCAGGAGGAAGATGATCCCGATCGCGATAAGGAAAGAGCGGGCACCGATGTTGATGCCGTCCTCGTTGCGTTTTTTCTTCGCCGCAATGTCTGCCATGAGCGCCTCCCTTATGAGCGGTTCCCGCCGCCCTTATACATGCTGCAGCAGGTACCTGTAGTAATCGACTGCCGGCACGAGCGTATCAGCATCGATACACTCATTGACCCCGTGGATCGACGCCATCTGTTCTGTGCTGATCGTAAAGGGCAGGAACCGGATGCACTGATCGCACACCCTGTCAAAATACCGCGCATCCGATGCGCCGGTCATGATGTACGGCGCGCAGGCATCCACCCCCGGCACTGTCTTCATGACCGCTTCCGCCGCGAGCCGGCACGCTTCGCCCTCATAGTCAGCAAGGCGCGATTCCACGCCGAGATCGATGACCTCCGCCTCCAGGTCAAATTTCTTTGCCGTCTTTATTACCGCTTTAAGAGACTTGTCGCGCCCCTGGTGATGGGAACAGCGCATATCGCCGATGACCCAGGCCTCGTGCGGAATGACATTGACCGCATCGCCGCCTCCCGCCATTGTGAAAGCGATCGTTGTCGAGAGCAATGAAGCCGCTGCGGGACCGAACTTCGGCATCACTTTTTTGAGCGGATACCGCAGCCGGTCAGCCTTGCCGACGACTTTCCCTGCCGTGCCCATATAAGGGGCAAACTGTTTGAGCATTTCCGCCACCGTCGGGGACAACTGCACATCGAAAATCTGATGCCGCTCCAGATACGCCATGAACTTGCCGAGCCGGACAAGCGGTGTATCCTTTCCCGGGGTAGACGCATGTCCGCCTGCGGAGCGGGCTGTGAACCGGATGTTGACGATACTCTTCTCCCCGACGCCGATCATAGCGAACGTCCCATCCGCACCGCCGATCGGATCGTGGACGATATACCCGCCTTCGTCGAACACCATCGCCAGACGGATCCCCTGCTCTTTCATCCACAAGGTGATCGCGTCCGCGCCGGCGCCGGTCGTCTCCTCATTACAGCCGGTCTCGAAATAGATATCCCGCTCCGGCGCGAAGCCTTCAGCAGCAAGTTCTTCCGCCGCCTGCAGCATCGCGAAGAGCCCGCTCTTATCGTCGAGCGTACCGCGCCCCCAGATCTTTCCGTCTGCGAGGTCAGCCGAAAACGGAGGATGCTCCCAGCCGTCCGGTCCGGCGGGAACGACATCGTGGTGGTTCATAAACAGGACCGGCAGTTGACCATCTGTGCTGCCCGCCCATTTCAAAAGGAGCGAGCCATCGAATTCCTGCACCGTACACTTTTCAAAGAGATGCGGATAGAGTTCCCGCAGCAGCGCATGGAACCGCACAAACGTCTCCGGATCGCAGTGTGCCGGATCCGATACAGTGGCAATGCGGATCATCTTCTGCAGTGATTCGGTATAGGCCTGTTTTCTTTCGTTTTCCATGTCCTGACCTCCTGCTTTCACTATAGTATTTTTGGCGATAAACGCAAGTTTTTCAGGC
>JAILFI010000072.1 GCA_024697655.1 Clostridiales bacterium | reverse complement strand
TGGCGGCAGTAGTCTATGGACACTGCCGTCAGACGCCAAGCCCCCTAACTATCCTGATGACCAGGAAAAAGTTCGACGAGCGAACTCATGTATATGGTATAGCAAATATCGTGCCAAAAAACGCGTTATCCTGCATAGCGCCCGAAAAAACCCGCATAATCATCTATTTTATACTGTGCAAAAACCATGATGCAGAAGGCTTTATTCCACGGCCAGACTCTTGGAAAGCCCTTGATTGCAATGGTCTTCCGTGCAAAAGAAGGACCGCTGCAAGATCTGCGGCGGTCACTTGATACCCGGTGCAAAAAATGTCTTTTTTATGTTTTTCTCTGTTTTGGCTGATCAACAACCATAAGCAATCGCATTAACAACCTATAAGCAGGTGGAATGGTAATTTTTGTATTGAGTCGCAAAATATTTTGCGTTGGGGGCGCAAATAATTTTGCACAATGGCAGCGGAGCCTTGCCACGACTTGCGTTTTCGCCGTTTCCGACCTTGTATACAAGAAACCGCAAATTATTTTGCACTATTCTTTCCGACCTGCACCTTGCCGCTGTCCGATATCCCCATCACGATCCCGCCTTCTTCGAGCAGCCCTTCGATATGTCCGATATCCTCTGCAGTGTAGACCTCCCCGGGGCACACCACCGGTACGCCCGGCGGATACGGTGTTACCGCCGCCGCCGCGGTCCTGCCCGCAGCGTCCTGCAGCGGGATCCATTCTTTTTCATCCGGGACCGGCTGCACACTGTGCGGGCGGATCCACGCTTCTTCATCCGCTTCTGCCGCGGCCGCCTTCGCGCTTTCTCTGCAGGCAGCCTTCCTTAAAAACACCGCAGCGCCGGTCCCGTTGACCGGGGTGCTGCCGTCCATCTCCTGTGTATTGCGGCGGCCGTAGGGGCGTTGGAGTTCCTGTTCTTCGGTGTGCGATTCCGTAATGCGGCGGAGCGCTTGCAGCAGTTTGGACAGGTCTGCCCACCGGGTGCCGAGGCCGGTCAGGCACATGACCATCCTGTGCGTGTGGAGTTCCACCTGGATGCCGTAGTCTTCGCGCAGTCTGCGCGCGAGTTCTTCCCCGCTGAGCGGCGGTTCGGTGACCCCCAGGTTGATCTTTGTGGGATCCATCCACGGTGCCGGCGGGATGCAGCGCACTCCGCGGAGCTGTGCCGCTTCCTCATAGAAACGCCTGACATCCTTGCCCCACTCATAGATCAGCTCACCGCGGTTGTTCTCGAGGATCTCCCCGTTCGCGTCAAGGCTGGCCAGCAGGATGTACGAAGGGCTGGAAGTCTGCACCTGCTGCAGACGGTCTTCCAGCGCGAGCAGATCCACTCCGCCTTCGCACGGTCCGTGCGCGGTCTTGCCCTGCACGTTCAGGACAGCTGTCTGTCCGAATCCGGCCAACGTCTTGTGGATACTGTTGATGATGAGATCGGCGCCGCCCCGCTCCGCCGACAGGCAAGTCCCGTCGACTTCATCGAAGAACGCCAGATGCGCGCCGTGCGCCTGGTCGACGATCAGCACCTTATTGTGCCGCCGGCAGACCTCCGCGATCGCACGGATATCGCTCAGCACACCGTAATAGTTGGGGCTCGTCACGAGCACCGCTCTGGCATCGCTGTTCTCCCGGATGGCCTCCTCGATCTGTTCCGCCCTGACCGGTCCGCAGATCCCGTACTCTTCTATGATATCCGGGTAGACGTACACAGGCCGGATCTGTCCGAGCGCCATCGCGTTGGTCACCGCTTTATGGCAATTGCGCGCCACGATGAGCGCGTCCCCTCTGCCGCACACCGCAAGAACCGCCGCGAGGATACCGCCGCTCGCGCCGTTGACCATGAGATAGCTCTTCTTGACCTGATACAGTGCGGCATACCACGCCTGCATGGCGCCGATCGGTCCTTCCGGATCCGGATTGAACAGATCGTCCGCCCCCGGGATCTCCGTGATGTCGATCTCAGCGAGGTGGTCGAGCAATCTGCCGTGCCCCGTCTTTACAAAGATCTCCGGCCCTTTATGCCCCGGCATGTGCAGCCGCGTCGTCCCGCGCCGCATATTCGACAGGAGAAACTCCTCCAGCGCCGGGCGGCCGCCTGTCCTTGGCTGCCGGTGCCCCCTGCTGTCTTTCATTTTCTGTCACGCTCCCTGAGTTTGTACTGCAGCCCCTGACGCTTGATGCCAAGCTCTGCCGCTGCGCGGGAAATGTTCCCGCCGTTTCTCTCCATCGCCTCGTCGATCAGAGCCGCTTCGATCCGGTGCAGCCGCTCCGGCAGCGTCAGCCCTTCCTCGGTCAGCGCCGCGGGGCTGGCCACCGCAAGACGGTCAGCTGCTGCGCCCGGCTTTTTCTCCGTCTCCGCAGCACTGTCCGCCTGTACCGCGGCACGCCGGCGTTCGAACGCCTCGAACGGGAACCGGATGTGTTCCGGCAGGATCTCGCCGCTTTCCGCCATGGCGATCGCCGCGATCATGATGTTTTCCAGTTCACGGACATTGCCGGGGTACTCGTACCCGCGGAGCTTTTCAAGCGCGTCAAGGCTGAGGCTGAAGCGGACGTACCTGCCCTTGCGGCCATGCTTGTCGAGGAACCGTTCCGCAAGGCTTCGGATGTCCTCTTTGCGCTCCCTGAGCGGCGGGAGTTCGATATTGATGACCGCGAGGCGGTAGAACAGGTCGCTGCGCAGCGCATTGCGCGCGATCAGGTCCTCCGGCGGTTCGTTGACAGTCCCGATGATCCGGACATCGACCGGTATGTCCTTCGTTCCGCCTACGCGGCGGATGTATTTTTCCTGCAGGACGCGCAGGAGTTTGCTCTGCAGATCGTACGGCATCGCGCTGATCTCGTCCAGCAGCAGGGTGCCGCCGTTTGCCTGTTCGAACAGCCCTGCCCTGTCCACCGCGCCGGTGAAGCCGCCCTTCGCCGTACCGAAGAGGATACCTTCCAGAAGGCTCTCGGGGATCGCCGCGCAGTTCTGCGCCAGGAACGGTTTGTTCTTGCGCGTGCCGTCATAGTGGATGCTCTGTGCGAACAGTTCTTTACCGGTCCCGGTCTCCCCGTAGATGAAGACCGGCGCCTCGCTGCGCGATGCGCGCCGCGCGACGTTCACAGCATCCCCGAACGCAGGCGCCTTGCCGATCAGATCGTAGAAGGTGTAATGCCGGATCTTCGGCTGGGACATTCTGGGCGGTGCGATCTTCTCTTCCTGCAGCGCCAGGATCCGGTCCGCCATGGATTTGATCTCCGTGATATCCCGGGCGAGCTCCATTGCGGCGATGACTTCTCCGTTGTCCCAGATCGGCACGGTCGTGTTGATCGTCGTGATCTCCTTCCCGTAGACATTCAGGAACGTCTGCTGCTGCGATTCCGTGGGCTGCCCCTTCAGCGCTTTGAGCAGGGTGCTTTCGTTTTCCGGGATATAGGAAAACACTTCCCGGAAACTCTTGCCGATGACGTCTTCACGCCGGATCTTTTCCATGTCCGCCATCTTCTGGCTGTAGATGACATTGATGCCGTCGCGGTCCACGATATGGATGCCTTCGTCCATTTCCGGGATCAGGCTTGTCAGTATCTTTTTATAATCCATCCCCGTCTTCCTCCGCGCTCATTGTAGCATGTAATAAAAAATGGTGCAAATAATCTTGCACCATCTCAGGCTCTCTTTGCAGGCCGCGGCGTCAGTGCTTGCTGCCCCGGCTCCGCCTTCCGTCTGCAGCTTCCGGACGCCGCACATGACGTCTGGTGCCCGGTTCCTGTTCGTATTCCATTTCGATCTTGCGGAACGAATTCTGGCTGGCTGCTGCCGCAAGGTACGCCACAAGGAAGACCATGAGCGCCGCGATCGTAATGCCGCTGATGACCAGCGACCGTTCCCCGGCGAACTTTGCCGCCAGAATGATCGGCACCGCCTGCCCGCACAGCAGAACGACCGGATAGGCGATCATCGCGATCACCGCCAGCCCTTTCCCGATCCTGCGTTCTTTATCGACTCTGACGCAGCCCTGCATCACCGCGATCACGCCGAGCACATCCAGAAGCGCCGCCAATGCGGCCGCGCCGCCTTCCAGCATCGCCATCTTTTCCGTTCTGCCCGCGATGTCCAGCATGTGGATCGCCGGTCCGACCGTCCGGAGAAAGGCCGCCAGAAGCAGGAGAATGCCGCCGGTGCGGAATTTCTTACTGTACTTGGTCGCCGCCAGCGCGCCGTATGCCATCAGGAATTCCCCGACCGCTGCCGCCGCACAGCAGACCGACATCATCAGCGTACTGGACCGGAGCAACGACAAGACCGCGGTGGCTCCCAAAAGGAGCACCCCGATCCCGAAACTCTGCAGTCCTTTGTAACGCTTATCTTCTTTCATATATAATGATACTCTTTTCTGAACCGAAGCCGCTTACTGTTCCTGTCTGGCGGCCTCTCTGGCTTCCTCGGTATTCGCGCGGACCGCGTGATACCCGTCGAGCAGCAGTTTGCAGATATAGCCCTGCGCGATCGCACCGGTCACGCCGAGCAGGAGCGTGCCGACATACCCTGTGACCTCGGGCAGCATCTGCATCACCGGCACGAAGACCAGTGTCAGGATCACGATCGTGCCGACCAGAAGCGCCGTCCGCGGATATTTGGCTGCCAGTCTCGCATCGGTCATCTCCACGATGGGCTGCATGCCCTTCAGCGCCTTGGCAAAGGTGTAGAGGAGCGCGCAGATCGACATATACCAGAAAAACAGGACGTAGAAATCAATGAAAGTCCCTTCCGCAAGGCCGGCCTTGAGGTCCTTAACAATATAGAATGCCTCGCCCGCCACCATCAGAAGCCCGAACAGACAGGCCGCGCGGCCGCGTTTGAACTGCCCGCCTTTGGAGGACATCCTGTGGAACCCCGCCAGCAGGACCAGCCAACCAAACGCCGTCACGGCAACCGCGCCGATCTCGATCGCGTTCTTCGTGACAAGCAGCCTGGACAGCTGCAGCAGGAACTGCACAAGGATCATGATGACATATCCGTATACGATGATCCGGATGCTGGAAACTCCGCTCTTAGATTTACTCACGGTGCATACTCCCCCTTTTACTTACTGTGGTATTATCCCACAATTCAAAGCGTTTTACAACCGTATCCACATTCTATAAGAAGCGGCTGTCAGGCGCACATCTGCCGGCGAACTGAGAACGTTCGTCTCGTGATATGCACCGGCGCCGCTTCTTGACTGAAAGCGCGATTCTTCATAAAATATATCGTAATTAGGCGATGCATAAACGGCCGCCAAGTTGACTTTTCACACGCAAAAGAGAAAGGAAATCCTATGCGCATCCGCAACGACTATACAAAAAGCGACGAGATCATGGATGAGGAGATCGAATTCCTCGCCGCCTGTTCCGACGCCCTGGCTCATCCCGCCAGGATCCGCCTGCTCCGCTACATCATGGCGCAGAACAAGACCAGAACGCCGGTCTGCAACAAGGATCTTGTTGCCGCCTTCGGTTACGCGCAGGCGACCGTTTCCCAGCACATGAAGACGCTGGTGCGGTCCGGTCTGATCGAAACGATGAAAAAAGACAAGTCGACCTATTACTACGTGAACGCCGGCCTCGTCTACAAGTATGTCGATACCGTGAAAAAACTCTAGGGGGGCTTTCATGGAATCGCCGAAAACGCCGCTGCCGGAAAACGCCGGCAAGCCGCAGTACGTCTACATCCTCCGCTGCGCCGATGGCACCTTCTACACCGGCTGGACCACGGATCTTGCAGCCCGCGTCGCCGCGCACAATGCCGGCAAGGGCGCCAAGTACACCAGATCACGCCTTCCGGCGGAACTCATCTACCACGAGGAATACGACAACAAGCGGGAAGCGCAGGCCAGAGAACGCGCCATCAAAAAACTCACCCGCGCGCAGAAAGAGGCACTTGTAAAAATGCAAAAAAACAAAGGCGCGTGCTGACGCGCTCTTATTTTGTTCACTATCCGCTATTCGTCGTAGCGCGGGCGGATCTCGCAGAAAGCAGCGATCCGCTGCTCTTTTGTATTGGCCCGGAAGAACAGCCACCGGAGCGCGAGGACCCCGTACATGAGCACGACTGCCAGCGCGGCGCAGATCCGCGGCTGCGCATGCACAAGCAGCATCGCGGCGCCAAGCAGAACGAGCAGCGCGGGAACCGCCATCTGCAAGTACCGTTTGTCTGTCTCCTTCCCGCGGAACTCCGGTTTGTGGTACAGCGCCAGCCCGCGGAAGGACGCCAGGAACACCGCCAGGCTCAGGATCAGATAGACCGTTTCCGGCCATGTGCCCGACGTTGATTCGGGCATCGCCTCGAGTGCCATGGTGGCGTTGTTGATGCCGAAAATGAGCGGGATATTGAGTACGACGTAGCCGATGCCCGCTGTCTTGACGGACTCGTCGCGGTAGTTGTAGTAATCGAACAGATAGATCAGGAACATCCCGAATACGATCAGGAAAACAACGAACCCGAAGTAAGGCTCGGCAGACGCCGTGAAGTAGCGGGAGATCGCGACGACCATCTCGCCGAAGGTGACGACGATCAGCAAGGAAACGCGTTCCGCGAGATGCCCGAACGCGACCGGCCGCCTGCTGAACAGCTTGTTGGAAAGCGCGGTCATGACTGCCCCGGCGGTGAGCGGCACGACGGTCAGGTCGATCCCGGTCGTCAGGTACAGCGGGACGGTGAACGCCGCGAGGAGCGATTCCGTGAAGAGGATCGCCATATACCGCCGGATGATCTTCTCGTCCAGCCCGTCCATGCACACGTGCTTGTGGAGTTTCCAGGCAAACTGGATGCCGAGGTTCACAAGGATCAGCACCCATGCGGCATGGAACCGGAGGAACGTGCTGCCGCCCCAGCCGTCCCGGATGCCGTCCGCCATATAAAACAGAAAGAACATGTTGACGAAGATGCACAGATAATCCGCCATATGCCGGTACCCGTACCGGTTGATGAGGAATGTCGTGAAAGTCCAGATCTGCAGCAGCGTCAGAAACAGCACAAAGTAGACCGGCAGCGGACTGAAGTCCGTAAAATGCTCGGTCATCGGCGCCAGCAGCGCCGTCAGTTTGCAGATGCAGTAAACGAAGATCAGATCATAAAAGAGCTCGATGTGTTCGACTTTCTTTTCGTTCAGCACAATAGGTTCCTCCGGAAAAAAAGAAGCGCAGACGGATCTGCACTTCTTTCTATACGCACTTTTGAGCCAAGAACTAGTCCAGGTTGTACTTGTTCTTGAACTTTTCGATACGACCGCCGCGGGTCATATTCTTCTGCTGGCCTGTAAAGAACGGATGACACGCAGAGCAGATGTCCAGTCTCATTTCGGGCTTATCAGACATCGTGGTGAACGTGTTTCCGCATGCGCAAGTAACTTTACATTCCATATAGTTCGGATGGATTCCTTCCTTCATGCTTCTCACCTCTTTCTTTTGGCCGAGCCAAAAGTCTGTAGACAATAATTTTCCGCGCGTTTGCTCACGCGCCTTATGACTATATCACAAGGAATCGCTGAGTGCAAGAGCAAAAATGAATAGCGCGGCTGTCAGCCAGCCGTTCTCCCGCATCTGAAAACGATGCGCTCGAACTGGACTGGCTGCGCCTCGCTTACATTACTTTTACAGCGCTTCTGTGCCCGTCCAGTCAATCGTGTAGAAGTCGTCCGTAACATTGAGGTGGACAGGCTCGCCCATGAGCAGCGGGTAGTTGACTTCCCCGTGTCCTGCCGGGAACCCGAACGCCACCGGGATGTCTCTGTCCGCCAGGAACTGCCGTGTGATCATCTCTGCGACGGATTCGAACAGCCCGCCGCGGATCACACCGAAGTTGGCCTCGTCGTCCGCCGGCAGCATCGTGAACTCGCCGAAGATGATCCCCGCCGCGCGGTCAAGCGCCCCGCAGTGATCCAGGATCGTCAGATACCGGTGGATCTCCCGGAAGTTATCGTCCACATCCTCCAGGAAGAGGATGTACGGTTCATCCATCGTCGTGCAGTCATACGCGGTCTGCAGGACGGTTACAAAGGTGGACAGATTGCCTCCCACCAGGATGCCCTCGGCTTCGCCATTGATCCCTTTGAATTCCGTCTCGCACTTGTAGGACGGGATCTCACCCATCATCATGTGCTGCTGCACCTCGGCGCATTCCTCCGGCAGATCCATGAACGTCGCGCTCATGCTGGCGTGGATCGACGGCACGCCCGCCATGGTCCACGCGGAATGGTAAACGGTGATGTCGCTGTACCCGATGATCGGCTTGTCCGCCTTTTTGATCAGATCCAGACCGGTCGTATCCATGACTTCCGCCGACGCGTAGCCGCCGCGGACGCAGTAGATCGCCTTGATCTCAGGATCGTTCAGTGCCCAGGTCAGATCTTCGATCTGTTCCTCCATGGTGCGGACCTCGGGGCAGACATATTTCCCCTCGACAGGGACATAGCCCCAGCCTTCGAGCCCTTCGAGCACCGCGTCGACCTGTTCGCGGCTCGGCAGTTCAGACGGCGAGATCACAGCGACCTTGTCTCCCTCCTTCAGGAAGTAGTCGTGCCCGTCCGGATACGCATTGTAGCCGGTGATCTCGATCTTCGTATCCTCACCTTCCGAGCGATACTCTTCTTCGTCCGATCCGCACCCTGCCAGCGATACCAGCAGGAGCCCTGCGATCAGAAGCAGTATCAGAGATTTCTTTTCTTTTTTCTTGAGTCCACCCTCTGCGTTTGATGATTTACCTGTCTTCACTTTTCAAGTCCCTCGAGGACGATCGTGAACGGCCCGTCGTTTTCGAGCTCCACTTTCATCTCGGCTCCGAAGATGCCGGTCTGAACGTTCGGAACGGTTTCCTTTGTTTTTGCGATAACGTATTCGTACAGTTGCTCCGCTTTGGCTGGATCGCCCGCCTCGATAAAGCTCGGCCGGTAGCCCTTTTTGCAGTTCGCGTAGAGTGTGAACTGCGAGATCAGCAGAACGCTGCCGCCGACCTGGTCGAGCGACAGGTTGGTCTTGCCCTCTTCATCATCGAAGATCCTAAGACCGGCCATCTTCTTGACGTATTTATCCGCAATTTCCTCGGTGTCGTCCTGTCCGACCCCAAGGAGCACCAGAAAGCCTTTTTCGATCGCGCCGTGCACTTTGCCGTCTATGGTAACGGAGGCGTGGTTGACGCGCTGGATGACCATCTTCATGCTTCATCCCCCTCTTCTTCCGGCAGTCCTTCCGCTGCCGGGATCTTGCCAAGTTTTCTTGTGACTCTGGAGACCAGTCTGGCCGCTTTCCAGTCGAACTGCGCCGTCACGACGCGGTCGTTGTGCGCCAGATCTTTGATGACCTTGATCTCCGTGAAGGCCGGAGACTTCTCCAGCAGTTCGGTCACGCCGTATGCCTGATCGCTGCCGATCTCCAGCACCAGGGTGCCGCCTTTCTTGAGATGGGCCGGGGCCCCGTCGATGATCCGGCGGTAAAAGTCCAGCCCGTCCGCGCCGCCGTTGAGCGCGGACAGCGGTTCCCACTGCCTGACTTCCGGCATCAGCGTGGGGATCACAGCCGTCTCGATGTAGGGCGGGTTGCTGACGATCATGCCGAAGCGCTTCTTCGCGACCGGGTCGAACAGATCGCCCCAGACGACGTCCGCGCCTTTGACCGCGTTCATCACGATGTTCTCCTTCGTCAGGGAGACCGCCGCCTCGGAGATGTCGGCAAACGTCACCTTCGCATCCGCGCGTTTGGCGAGTGCGATGCCCAGCGCACCGCTGCCGCAGCAGAGGTCGAGGACTGTTTTGTTCTTCTGCTCTTTCAGGAGCAGCTCCGCCGCCATCGCCACGACTTCCGTATCGAGCCGCGGGATGAGTACGCCCTTCTTCGTCTTGATCGGGATGCCCATGAATTCCTGTTCGCCGGTGATCAGCTGCAGCGGTTCGCGCTTGCAGCGTCTTGCCACCAGATCGAAGTAGTTCTCACAGGTCAGATCATCCGCCGGATTGGACCAGGACAGGAAAAACCGCGCCCGGTCGACGTGTTTGAGATAGCAGTAGAGCGCTTCCGCGTCGCCCTTGACGTCTTCGACGCCGGCTTCTTCGAGCTGTTTCTGCGCCATCTTGATGATGTCCGATACGAGTAAAAAGCTCATGGTACCTCCGTTATATCTTCAGGAATCGCCTTTTCAGGCAGGTTCTTTGATCACATGCGGTTCATAGATGCGGCCGTCCTTGTCGCACAGCCCTTCCCCTGTCTGCCCGTCCTCGGAGAGGACCGCTTTCATCGCCGCGATGGCGACCTCGAGATGGCTGTCCGTCGGCTCGTTGGTGGTCAGCTTTTGCAGGAGCAGTCCCGGGATGCTGAGGATCTTCACAACGATGTTGTCGCTGCGCCCTGCCCACCGGAGCAGTTCGAACGACAGCCCGGCGATGACCGGCAGAAGCAGGAGCCGCGAAACGATCCGCCAGAACAGATTGGGCCAGCCAAGCAGGGAGAACAGGATCAGACTAATGACCAGAACGAACATCAGAAAACTCGTGCCGCAGCGCGGGTGCAGTGTGTAGAACTGCTGCGCGTTCGCCGGCGTCAGTTCCAGCCCGTTCTCATAGCAGTGGATCGTCTTGTGCTCCGCGCCGTGATACCGGAAGACGTCCTTGATCTCCTCCATCCTGGCGATGAGTACGACGTACCCGATGAACATGAGGATGCGCAGCACGCCCTCGGTCAGATTGAGAATGATCTCGTTTTCCGTCACATGCTTGAGCAGGTTGACGACGATCGTCGGCGCGATGATAAAGATCAGCACCGTCGCCAGGATCGCCCCGATCACGGACATGGCAAGCGCGAAGTTCCAGGCACCTTTTTCCCCGAACCGGCGCACCAGCCAGCCGTAAAACCCGCCTTCTTCTTTTTTCTCTTCGGTGAGCGCCGCGGCGGCTTCCCGGACCGCGGACTGCCCGCCGTCACCGTCCGCCTCTGCGGCCGCGCTCTCCTTCTCCTCATAAAACCCCGGATGTTCCCGTTCGAAGGTCTCGAGGACATCCGCCGAATAGGTCAGGATCCGCGTTCCCTGCACGAGGGAATTGACGAACACAAAGACGCCGCGCACGAAAGGCACTTTCGCGATCTTCATCTGCGGTTTGTTCTCCTCGATCTTGATATGCATCGTTTCGTCGGGGAGGCGCACCGCGACGGCTGTCTTTTCCGGCCCCTTCATCATGATGCCGTTCAGGACCGCCTGTCCGCCCGTCTTGGTGGGGCATGCGTCTTTGATAAATATCCGTTTCAGATCCATCTATCGTGTTCGTTCCTTTTGCTGTATCTATTTGCCGCCCGTCTGCCGGCGGCTGCCGCGGAACTCCCGCATCTTCGGGATGATCCGCATGAATTCACGGTTGTCGCGCGTTTGCATCAGCGTGTCGATGATGAGCTCCGTCGCTTCCTGGGTGTCGCCGCTTGCCAGCGCACGCCGCATGTACCAGACGGCTTCCATCTCCTCCTGATCCATGAGCAGGTCTTCCCTTCTCGTGCCGGACGAGTTGAGATCGATCGCCGGGAAGATGCGCTTCTCGGACAGCCCGCGGTCGAGGTGGAGTTCCATATTGCCGGTGCCTTTGAACTCCTCGTAGATCACGTCGTCCATCCGGCTGCCGGTCTCGACCAGCGCGGTCGCCAGGATCGTGATGCTGCCGCCTTCTTCCAGGTTGCGCGCCGCCCCGAAGAACTTCTTCGGCCGGTACAGCGCAGCCGGGTCCAGACCGCCGGAAAGCGTTCTGCCCGACGGGGGCTCCACGAGGTTGTACGCCCTTGCCAGACGCGTGATGCTGTCGAGCAGGATCACGATATCCTTGCCATGCTCGGCGAGCCGCATCGCCCGCGCCAGGACCATTTCGGCAACTTTGATGTGGTGCTGGGGCTGCTCGTCAAATGTCGAGTAGATGACTTCGCCGCTCGTGAGAGACCGCTTCATATCCGTGACTTCCTCCGGACGCTCGTCCACAAGGAGCACGATCAGTTCGCATTCAGGGTGCAGTTTTTCGATGCTGGCGGCCACTTTCTTGAGCAGTACGGTCTTGCCGGCTTTGGGCGCCGCCACGATGAGTCCGCGCTGTCCCTTGCCGATGGGTGCCACCAGATCCATGACGCGCATCGAGAGGTCCGCCTGCCCGTTTTCCAGCCGCAGCCGTTCCTGCGGGAAGACCGGTGTCAGTCTGTCAAAATCCGGCCGCCGTCTTGCCGCACCCGGTTCTTCGCCGTTGACCGTCGTCACATACAGAAGCGCGCCGAACTTCTCGGTGGGTGCCGGATGTCTGGCAATGCCGAAGATCTTGTCCCCGGTCTTCAGATTGAACCGGCGGATCTGCGTCTGCGACACGTAGATGTCCCGGTCGCTGGTCAGGTAGTTGTGGAATCGCAGAAACCCGAATCCGCCGTCGGCGAGTTCGAGGACTCCTTCGACTTCATACCGTTCCTGGCGGTCCTGCCTGCGGCCGCCGCTGTGCTCTTTGCGGTCTGCCTTCTGCGCGGTTTCCGCAGCAGGCTCCTCCGGCACAGGCTTTTCCGCATCCTGCGGTGTCTGCGTTTCCGCCGCTGCAAACCCCGCTTCGGCGAGTTCGAGCAGCTTTCCGACCAGTTCTTCTTTTTTGTATTTATAGTAGGCGGGAACACCGGCCGCTTTGGCCAGTTCCTTGAGTTCCCCGATCTTCTTTGATCTCAGCAGTGTTTCGTCCATTGGGAATCGCCTGCGGGCAGAGACTATTTGCCCAGATACTTCTTGAATTTGACGTTCTGGCCGAGCAGCGACTTGGTCAGCCTGAGACGCCGTTTGATGCCATTATCATAGGCGTATTTGAGGGGATTTGCCGCCTTGCCGGCCTTCTGCAGCGCTTTCACGCGGGCGCGGTTCTTCGGGTCCTTGATGTAGGTCTTCATGACACTGTTCGGGACGACCGTCCAGAGGTGTTCCTCCGTGACCGCGCAGAACTCCGCCGGCTTGTCCTCGATGTAATCCTCGACGACCAGCTTTGCGATGTTGGCGCCCGCATTGGTGACGTAGTAGTTGCTGCGGCCCTGGCGCGTGTTGATCTCGAATGCTTTGAACTTTCCGTCGCGCCTGTCGAATTTTATGTCGAAGTTCGAAAAACCTGTATATTCGAGCATTTCGAGGAGATCTCTGAAGGTCAGCATGAGCTTTTCCTCGTATTCCGTAATGATCACGGCGTGGTTTCCTATGCCGTGCGGAGTGTGTTCTTCAAGAAGCACGTGGCCGAGGCACATCATCTTTACCTTGCCGTTTCTGTCGGAATAGCAGGTGAGGACGCGCATGTAGCTGTCGTCTCCGGGGATATAGTTCTGTATTATGACGGAATCGGAGTAGCCGGAACCGTATATATCGTCCAGCACTCCGTCAAGCTCTGCGCGGGTGTCGACTTTGTAAACCTTTTTCTGCGTGGGGTAGGGGTGCTTCCAGTACTGTATGCCGTTGGACGGTTTTATAATGAACGGTCCGCCGAACGGAAGCTCGACATCCTTGTCCATCTCTTTTCTGTGGACGAACGTATCCGGGTACGCCACGCCGTTCTTTTCGCAGAAGTCGTAGAAGTTTTCCTTGTTGATGAGATTTTCCATCAGGGAAATGTCTATGTACGGCGCTATGACGTTCGAGGGGAATTTATTTTTGAGCCGGCTGGCGAGCGCGACGTATCCGTCGCCGCAGCCCATAAGTATAACGCTGCAGTCTTTGCCTTCGGCGAATTCAGTCACA
>JAILFI010000185.1 GCA_024697655.1 Clostridiales bacterium | reverse complement strand
GATCTGTCCAGACGCCTCATGGGCAAGGACGACTACTACGGCATGACCTTCAGCCTGCTCACGAAGTCCGACGGCACCAAGATGGGCAAGTCCCAGAAGGGCGCGCTGTGGCTCCGTGCTGACAGATGCTCCCCGTACGATTTCTACCAGTACTGGCGCAACGTGGACGACGCAGATGTCAACAAGTGCCTGCGCATGCTGACCTTCCTCCCGATGGAAGAGGTCGAAAGACTGTCCGCACTGGAAGGCTCCGAGATCAACCACGCCAAGGAAGTCCTCGCGTTCGAAGTGACCAAGCTGGTCCACGGCGAGGAAGAGGCGAAGAAGGCACAGGAAGGTGCCAGAGCGGCATTCGGCGGCGGCGCTTCCAAGGAGAACATCCCGACCTTCGAGATGGACGCGGCTGCGTTCGCGGGGGAAGGCATGGGCGTCATCACGCTGTGCAAAGAGGCGGGCATCGTCTCCAGCACGAGTGAAGGCTTCCGCACGGTCGACCAGGGCGGTCTGAGCGTGGCCGGCAGCAAGGTCACCGACCGCAAGATGATGATCACCGCCGACATGTTCGAAGACGGCGAGCTGATGATCCAGAAGGGCAAGAAGACTTTCAAGCGCATCGTGCTGAAATAGTGCACATTATTTGAACCAACGATCGGGCCGGTTTTCCGGCCCGATTGCAATAAGCAAGCATTGCTGCGGCGCCGTCGCCGCGATCAGCGTGCGTAAGAAGAGAGGAGATCACGATGGATACCCGTTTCACGGAAGAACAGCTGGCACTGAGAGAAAGAATCGCCAAGTTCGCGCAGGAGGTGCTCGCACCCGAAGCCGAACGCATCGACCGCGAAGGATTTGACGTGGACCATTATCGCAAAGTCATGGACGCCGGTCTTGTCGCCATTCCGCTTCCCAAGGAAGTCGGCGGCGAAGGCATGGGCACGGTCGGCCGCTGCATCCTTCTCGAGGAGGTCAGCAAGGTCTGCCCGTCCACCGCGCTGTCGTATCTGGTTGGTGGGATGTCGCTGTACTATCCCGGCGCGAATCAGGAACTGATCGACAAGTACTACATGCCGTGGGTGCAGGGCAAGATCCTGCCGGCGTTCGTTTTCACCGAGCCGAATGCGGGCTCGGATGCGGCGGCGATCTCCACGGTCGCGGTCGAAGACGGCGACGAGTTCGTGATCAATGGTAAGAAATCGCTCATTTGCAACGGCGCGAGCGCGGACGTGCTGAATGTCTTCGCGATCACCGATCCGGAGGAGAAAGTGTCCCGCAGAATGTCCGTTTTCGCAGTGCCGAAAGGCACGCCGGGCGTGAAGGCAACGGTCCAGCCGGGCATGTCGCTGGCCGGTGCAGAGCTCGCCGAGATCGAGTTCACGGACTGCCGTATTCCGGCGTCCAATATGATCGGCGAGCGCGGGAAAGGATTCGGGATGGCGATGTCCGGTATAGCAGGCGGCCGCATCAACGCCGCTGCGTGCGCGGTAGGTATTGCGGCGCATGCTGTGGAGGACGCGGTCTGCTATGTGAAGGAGCGCGAACAGTTCGGCAAGCCGATCGCGGCGAACCAGGCGGTCGCGTTCACGGTGGCGAAGATGCGCCGCCGGATGGAGAGCGCGAAGGCGCTGCTGTACAAGGCGGCGGATATGATCGACCGCAAGGATCCGGAGGCGGCGCTGTACACGTCGATGGCGAAGGCGGAAGCGACCGACGCGTCTGTGTTCTGCGCGGATGAGAATCTGCAGCTGCACGGCGGCGTTGGCTGCCTGAATGGCTGCGCAGCGGAGCGGATCTTCCGCGACGCGCATGCGGCCCGCATCTACGATGGCACCACGAACGTGCTCGATCTGATCATTTCCAAGGAAACGCTGAAATAGCGATTCCGCACGCATCTGTGCGCCGTTCACCACTTTATTAGATTTCACTTTCATGTTCAGCAATTTTGTCATTTGCATCAACGCGGTCATCCCGCTGTTCATCCTGCTGGTCATCGGTTTCGTTGTCCGGCGGACGGGGCTTCTGAAGGATGAGGAAGTGCACCGGTTCAACCACATGGTGTTCCTGGTGTT
>JAILFI010000100.1 GCA_024697655.1 Clostridiales bacterium | reverse complement strand
TTCGCCGCACTGGCTGCCCAGAGACAGGATCTCCTGTGCCTTGTCCGCTGTCTCACTGATGAATGCCGGCGGTTTGAACCGTCTGCTGGCCATGAGCGCTTCACGGGCCGGTTTTCTGAGCCGTTCGATGACCGCGATCGCCGCCTTGTTGATCAGCATGGTCTTGCGGTCTCCGGACAAATGTTTGTAGTTGAACTCCTTGCTGTACATACCGTAGAGGAAGAAGTCGATCAGTTCCAGCACGACCGCTTCGCCGCCTTCGTTCTCGATAACGCCAACGATGTCGTTGTTCGCCGTCGGATGATACTTGACCAGGATCTCGCCGACCACGCCGACCTTCGGCTTTTTGATATCTTCATTCAAGGGCAGGCGGTCGAAATCCTCCACGATCTGACGGATGATCTGTCCGAACTTGTGCAGGCTGCCCGCACGGATGTTGAGGCGCGCCAGACGCGAATACTTTCTGTACATCTTGTCGGCAGATCCGGGGATCCGCTCGTACGGCCGTGTCGCGTACAGGCACTTCATGAGGACGTCGCCGTAGACAAAGCCCATGCCGATCCGCTTGGCCAGCGACAGCGTGATCTTAAACCCCGGGTTGCTCTCGAGCCCTGCCCAGTTGACCGAGATGACCGGGATCTGCGGCATATTGAGATCCTTCAGCGCTTTCCGGAGCAGCGCCACGTAGTTGCTGGCGCGGCACGGACCGCCGGTCTGGCTCATGAAGATCGCCGTCTTATCAAGATCCAGATCCCCAGACTTCAGATACGAAATGATCTGTCCCAGCGATACGATCGTCGGGTAGCAGGCATCGTTGTTGATGTAGCGCAGCCCTTCGTCGACCGCTTCGGTATTCACCGGCGGCAGCAGCACCGCATGGTACCCTTCCATGCCGAGTGCCGTCTCGAGGAACTGGAACTGCATCGGCGCCATCTGCGGGATCAGGATCGTATAATCCTTCTTCATCTCCTTGGTGAAGATCTGCCGCTGGTACGCCTCGTCGCTGTCTACATGGCGGATCTCGTTCTTGTCGCGCTCCTCCATCGCCGCTTTGAGCGAACGGACGCGGATCTTCGCCGCACCGAGGTTGCTGCCCTCATCGATCTTGAGGACCGTGTAAAGCTTGTTGTGCTTTCGGGTGATCTCCTCGACTTCGTCGGTCGTGACCGCATCGAGCCCGCAGCCGAACGAGTTGAGCTGCACCAGTTCCACATCGTCCGTCGTACCGACGAATTCCGCTGCTTTGTACAGACGGGAGTGATACATCCACTGGTCCAGCACGCGCACAGGACGGTCGAGCGTTCCCAGATGCGCCACCGAGTCCTCGGTCAGTACGACCATGTCAAAGCTGCCGATCAGTTTGTCGATGCCGTGGTTGATCTCCGGATCGAGGTGGTACGGACGGCCCGCCAGCACGATGGCCTTCTTGCGGTTGTCGCGTGCGTACTTGAGTGCGTATTCCCCCTGCTTTTTGACGTCGTCGTGGAATCGCTTATCCTCTTCTCTTGCTGCTGTGACAGCCTCGCGGATCTCGTTCTCACCGATCCGCAGGTGCTCGAATACACGGGCAAGTTCCTTGATCAGTTTCTTATCGTCATCGTACGGCAGGAACGGATGCATGAACCGCACGTCTTCTTCCTCGAAAACGTCGTCCATGTTGTTGCCGATGACCTCCGGATAGGTCGCGACGATCGGACAGTTGTAGTGGTTCGGAGCGGTCTTGTCCTCGAGCCGCTCATAGTTGATGCTCGGGTAGAAGATGAACTTCACACCCTGATCGACGAGCCACTGCACATGCCCGTGGACGAGTTTGGCCGGATAGCACGCCGTATCGGACGAAATGGACTCCATGCCCGATTCGTAGATCTTCTTATTGGACTGCGGTGACAGGACGACCCGGAATCCCAGTTTGGTGAAGAACGTGAACCAGAACGGATAGTTCTCGTGCATGTTCAGTACGCGCGGGATACCGACCTCGCCGCGGGTACATGCCTCCATGGAGAGCGGTGTATAGGAGAACAGCCGCTTGTACTTCCAGGCGAACAGGTTGGGCAGATCGGATGTCTTTTTTTCGCCGCCGGCACCCTTTTCGCAGCGGTTGCCGGTGATGAACTTCGTGCCGTCGTTGAATTTGTTGATCGTAAGCAGACAGCGGTTCTCGCAGCCGCCGCAGCGCGCATGCGAATTCTCCACCGTGAAATTATCCATCTCTTCCAGCGAGATGATGGACGACTTGGTATCCTCCACGTAGTTTTCTCTTGCAATGATCGCAGCGCCGTATGCGCCCATGATCCCGGCGATGTCCGGCCGGACGACTTCCTTGCCGACGATCTTCTCGATGCTGCGCAGGACCGCGTCATTGAGGAATGTGCCGCCCTGGACGACGATCTTGTCGCCGGTCTCGTCGGAATTGCGCAGTTTGATAACTTTATAAAGCGCGTTCTTGATGACCGAATACGAAAGGCCCGCGCTGATATCGCCGATGGAGGCCCCTTCCTTCTGTGCCTGTTTGACCTTCGAATTCATAAAGACTGTGCAGCGTGTGCCCAGATCCACGGGGGCTTCGGAGAAGAGCGCTTCCTTGGCAAATGTCTTCGCGTCCATATTGACCGACTTCGCATAGGTCTCAATGAACGAACCGCAGCCGGACGAACATGCTTCATTGAGCATGATGCTGTAGATCGCGCCGTTCTTGATCTTCATGCACTTCATATCCTGTCCGCCGATGTCCAGGATGAAATCGACG
>JAILFI010000108.1 GCA_024697655.1 Clostridiales bacterium | reverse complement strand
ACATTCTGGTCCTCGACCACGGCGACATCGTCGAACAGGGGAGCCACGACGAACTCCTCGCCAGAGGCGGCTTCTACGCGAAACTGTACAACAGCCAGTTCGCCCAGTAAGGCGGCATGCCCGGGCGTCATAGATCGCCTGAATATGATGCAAAAAATATGAAAGTCCTGCGATTATTTAACGGCGTTTGTGGTATAATAGGCGGGATGGAAAGATAGATATACCAGACGCGCGGACAGGCGCAAAAAAGGGAGTAAAGAAGGACATAAAATGGAAAAGAAAAAAACACCTGTAAGCACAGTTATTTTCTATATAATCGGAATCATTCTGCTGATCGTTTCACTGTTCATGCTTTGGACGGCGGTCAACTATACGAAGACATATCTGGCATCTTATGACGCCACATTCAAGGACATGTGGTCCAACTCGATGCAGTACATCATTACACAGTTCGTGCCGTATCTGGGCATGGGCGTGATTTGTCTGGGCCTTGGCAGAGCGATTTACGGATCCGCCAACGCGAAGGCGGTGCAGCCTGCTTCAGCGGCGGGCGCGGCGGAAGCGAAGGATGACGCGGCAGAAGAAGCGCAGAAGGACGGCGAAGGCGCGGCGGAAGCGGCGGCGGATGCAGAGGATGCTGCAAAAGCAGCCGAACCGGCAGAGACAGTTTCAGAGGCGGCCGGCGCAGCAGCGGGCGCGGCAATCGGTGCAGGCGCAGTCAGCGCGGGTCAGATGGAAGAACTGTTCAGACGGATCGACATGAACCGGGAAGTGCTCAGCATCAAGATCGAAGAAAAAGAGAAGCGCGATTCCTTCCGGATCAAGGAACTGGAGAGAAAGGTCGATGGATTTCTTGATGATGTGAAGTATATCAACGAACCGCTGGAGGAACTCGTGTATAAGCAGGCGGCCGGCATCGAGGATGAAGAAATCACGCCTGCCGAAGCGACAGCGGCAGAACCAGCGGCAGCGGTAGAACCGGTGGCAACGGCGGCGGAACCGGGAACCCTGCAGAAGGCGGCCGGTATCATTCCGCAGATCTTCCGCATGGCGCGCAACATGGCTATGCCGGCAGTGCCGGAGGCAACGTTTGAGCCGGCAAAAACAGAAGCAGCACCAGCACCTGCAGCGGCAGGAGCAGTACCGCAGATCTTCACCGTGTCGCGCAGAATGACGGCGCCGGCATGCCCGGCGGTCGAGGCAGCGGCAGCGGAGGAACCGGCACCGGCAGCGGCAGGCGCAGTACCGCAGATCTTCACCGTATCGCGCAGAATGACAGCACCGGCGTGTCCGGCAGTTGAGAAGTAGACAACAGGGAGAAGGCATGAAGAGATACAAGTCGTCACGCATGATCAGAATGGAGCACCTCAATCACCACGGGAACCTGTACGCAGGACAGGGCATCGAGTGGATGATCGAGAATTCGTTCATTGTTGTAAACTGTGAGTACGGCGATCCGCAGGGACTGCTGTATAAGAATACCCATAAGTTTGATTTCTACAAGTCGGTCAACCCCGGCGACATCGTCTATTACGAAGGGCTGATCGTCAGGACCGGAAGGACGAGCATCACCATCCGTGTCGGTCTGTATGATGAGAAGACAGGAATCCTTCACGCGGAGGGATTCACAACCTTTGTCTCTGTAGATCCGGAGACGGGCAGCCCCGTTCCCCACGGCATCGTTCTCGATGAGCCCGCCGATGAGGAAGAAATCAAGTGGAGAGAAGAAGCGGACAGCTTTTTCAAAAAGAAATAAACAGGAAGCCGGAATTTGATGTTCCGGCTTTTTTAGAGGGCCTCGTTGTGGTATAATATACGATTGAGAATAACTCTCGAAGCGAGGAGATTAATATGTTTGACAAACTGGATTTTATTACTGAAAAATACGACGATCTGTCCCGCAAGGTATCCGACCCCGATGTGATTGCCAACCAGCCGGTATGGCAGAAATACATCAAGGAGATGGGTGAAATCGAGCCAATCGTCAAGAAATACACCGAGTACAAGAAGGCGAAGGAGGACTTGGCAGAAGCTAAGGAAATGCTGGAAGACGGCGACGAGGAAATGCGCGAGCTGGCTAAGATGGAGATCGGCGATCTCGAAGAGACGATTTCCAATGCTGAAGACGAACTGAAAGTCCTGCTTTTGCCGAAGGATCCGAACGATGAGAAGAACGTCATCCTGGAGATCCGCGCGGGAACCGGCGGCGAGGAAGCGGCCCTGTTCGGCGCGGACCTGCTCAGAATGTATACCCGCTACGCAGAGCGCAACCGCTGGAAAACGGAGCTCATGGATATGAGCGAAACCGGCATCGGCGGCGTCAAAGAAGCAGTCATGCTGATCAAAGGCAAGGGCGCCTATTCCAGACTTAAGTTTGAGAGCGGCGCGCACAGAGTGCAGCGTGTTCCGGAAACAGAGTCCAGCGGCAGAGTGCATACGTCCGCGGCAACAGTTGCGGTGCTTCCGGAGGTCGATGACGTGGAAGTCGATCTGGATCCGAACGATGTCAGAGTGGACGTATACAGGGCGTCAGGCAACGGCGGCCAGTGCGTCAACACGACGGACTCGGCTGTCAGATTGACCCACGAACCGACGGGACTTGTGGTCACCTGCCAGGATGAGAAATCGCAGATCAAGAACAAAGACAAGGCGTTCAAGGTCCTCAAGGCGCGTCTCTACGATCTGGAGATGCAAAAGCAGCAGGATGAGATCGCGGGCCAGCGCAAGAGCCAGGTGGGATCCGGCGACAGAAGCGAGCGGATCCGGACCTACAACTTCCCGCAGGGCAGAGTCTCTGATCACAGGATCGGACTGACACTGTACAAGCTGGATTCATTCCTGGACGGGGATCTGGATGAGATCATCGACGGACTCATCACAGACGATCAGGCAAGAAAGATGGCGGAGTTCTAATACAGATTCTGATACAGAAATATGACAGAAAAGAAAGATACACTCATACTGAAACCAACAAAAGAAGATATAGAGATAGCGGCGAAGATCATTCGCGAAGGCGGTTTAGTGGCCTTCCCGACGGAGACCGTGTACGGCCTTGGGGCCGATGCGATGAATGCGGACGCAGTCGGTAAGATTTACGAGGCCAAGGGCAGACCCAGCGATAATCCGATGATTGTGCATATTTCCAGAGCAAGCGATATCGGACAGCTGACCCGGATGCTTTCCCCGCAGATCGTCGAGATCATCGACAACTTTTGGCCGGGACCGCTGACCATCGTCGTGAAGAAGAGACCGGAGGTTCCGGACAGGACAACCGGCGGACTGGATACGGTTGCGGTCAGGCTTCCGGATAGTGATGTAGCGCGGGATCTGATCAGCGCGTCCTGCTGTCCGATCGCGGCACCGAGCGCCAACCTTTCGGGCGGACCGAGTCCCACAAGGGCAAAGGATGTCATCGCGGATATGATGGGCAGAGTCGATGCCATCATCGAGGGCGATGACTGCAGAGTCGGCATTGAATCCACCGTGCTGGATCTTTCCGGCGATGTGCCGACGATCTTAAGGCCGGGCATCATCACCGCGGAGACTATCGAAGCGGCGCTGGGAAGGGAAGTCAAATACGACGCGTCCCTGACGGATGCGGCGAAGCACGTGCAGCTGGATCCCGCAGACGGCGCAGCTGAGGCGGATTTCCAGCCGAAGTCCCCGGGCATGAAATACAAGCACTACGCGCCGAAGGCGGAAATGCTCATCGTCGAAGGAGAGAGAAGCAAAGTCAAGGCGGAGATCGAGCGGCTCAAGGTGATGAACGAAAAGCTGGGCAACAGCGTCGGGGTGATTTTGTTCGAAGAGAAAGCATTCCTGGAAGCAGCCCATGACTTTTTCGCAAGGCTGCGGGATCTGGACAGCGAAGGCGTGGATATGATACTTGCCGGCGCGCTCTCAGACAGCGACGGCGTTGGGTTCGCAGTTATGAACCGGATGCTGAAGTCGGCCGGATACAATATTGTGAAAGTATAGCAGGAGGAGACACATGCTGATAGCAATTGCGAGCGACCACGGCGGATTCGCCCTGAAGGAGACCGTCAAGGAATACCTGCGCGAGCGGGGAGACAAAATAGTAGATTTGGGAACGACCAGCGAAGAGTCCGTGGATTATCCGATCTACGGCAAAGCCTGCGGAGAAGCAGTGGCGTCCGGCAAGGCGGAACGCGGCATCGTGATCTGCGGCACGGGGATCGGCATTTCGATCGCAGCCAATAAGGTCAAAGGCGTTCGCTGCGGCCTTTGCACGAGCGTGGAGATGGCGGAGCTGACAAGACAGCACAACAACGCCAATGTGCTGGCCCTCGGCGGCAGGACCACGGAGCCGGAGCTGGCGCTGGAGATCGTGAAGACCTTCCTCGATACGGAGTTCGAGGGCGGCAGGCACAAACGCCGCACGGACATGCTTGACGAAATGTAACGGGCAGCGCCGAGATGTAACAGGAGGCGCAAAAGCAGAAACCGGCGCGGACACGCGTTGAGATAAATCAGTTTTTAATAAAGTATTCACATAAGAGAAGAAAGGCAGGAAAAAATGGGAAAAATCTATGTATTTGATCATCCGTTGATTCAGCACAAGGTTGCAATGATCAGAGACAAGGCGACAGGAACCAAGGACTTCAGAGAGCTGGTCGAAGAGATCGCGATGCTTATGACCTTTGAGTCCACCAGAGATCTGGAACTGGAAGATGTCGAA
>JAILFI010000075.1 GCA_024697655.1 Clostridiales bacterium | reverse complement strand
TGTCGCATAGACAATGGCGTCAAAGCGGTAGTTGAACGCGGGGTTTTTCCAGCTGCCGTGCTTGAGGGCAAAGTGCTTGACCCCTTCTTCCGTCCATGCTACGACGAGGAAATAGTACAGGAACTGGTACAAAGTGCCGTTCGAGTACGGCGGGACCACGTTCGAAAGCAAACCGCCCGCGAACCCCTCTATGAGCGCCGCAGGGATGCAGGACAAAGCGCCGAACAGCAGCAGTTTCAGGATCAGCCGCGGCGGTTCGGATTCGATCTTATCGAGTTTGTAGACCCAGATCATCAGGATGATCGGAGGCAGCAGGGCTGCCAGCAGAAGGATAGTCATCGCTTTTCTCTCTTTCTTTTAACGCCATGCGCAGAGGTTCTCCGCTCCGCGCCGGTTGCGATTCCATTATAATACGCGCCCTGACATATCACAAGCAGGCAGCGCCGCCCCTCCCGCGCAGTTCGTCCGGCGGGGTTTTCTTCCGCACCTTCTCTGTGATACCATGGATGGGCAAAGAAAGGAGTGCCTTATGCCAAAACCACTTGAAGGACTGAAAGTGATCGACCTGACGACCGCGATGAGCGGTCCGTTCTGCACCATGATCCTGTCGGATTACGGGGCGGAGGTCATCAAAATAGAATCGCCCGCGGGCGACCAGGCAAGGACCTGGGGGCCGCTCGATGAAACGAACGGAGAAAGCGAGTACTTCGCCATCTTCAACCGCGGCAAAAAGAGCGTGTCGCTCAATCTGAAAGACCCGCGGGGCAAGGAGCTGCTCTTTGATCTGATCCGGGACGCGGACCTTATTGTGGAGAACTTCAAACCGGGCGTCACAGCAAAACTCGGGATCGACTACGATGCCGTCCGGCAGGCGAATCCTGCCATTCTGTATGCCTCCGTGAGCGGATTCGGTCAGACAGGCCCTCTCTCGCACCGCCCTTGCTACGATATCGTCGCGCAGGCTATGAGCGGTATCCTCGACCTGACCGGCTATCCCGACCAGGATCCCGTCAAGGTCGGCCCCTGCATCATCGACCACACTTCCGGTCTGTATCTGGTCATCGGCATCCTCATGGCGCTCCATCACAGAGACATGACCGGCGAAGGCCAGTACATCGACGTCGCCATGCTCGACAGCGCGTTCAGCATCACCGAGAACATGCCGACCTATGTGGCGCGCGGGCATGGCATCCCGCACCGTAGAGGCTGCGCGGATCCGTCGATCACCCCGTTCGACTGCTATCACTGCAAAGACGGCATGCTGGTCATCGCCATCGGCAACGATGATCTGTGGGAGAGGTTCTGCAGGAAAGCCGAACTCACAGCACTCCTTGATGACCCGCGCTTTTCGAACAACTGGGACCGCACCATCCACTACGATCCCGACCTGAAGAACGCGGTCGCCGCCTGGTGCGCACAGCATACCCGGGCCGAGATCGAATCGCTGCTGGAGGAAGCCGGTATCCCCTGCAGCCCTGTCATGAACATGCAGGAGGCGGTGGAGAACCCACAGATCAAGGCGCGCGGGATGATGGTCCCGACACAGCATCCGCTGCTCGGGGAGGTGGACGTACCGGGTCCGGTCGTCAAATTCTCCGCTACGCCGGGCAGTGTCGACGCCCCGTCGCCGCTGCTGGGGCAGCACAACCGGGAGGTGCTCGGGCTCACGGAAGAGGAAGAGGCCGCCCTGCTCGCGCGCGGCGTACTGAACAAACAGTAGAAAAAAGCAAATACAAAACCGCGGCTGTCAGGTGCTCGCTCTCGAACTTCTGTGTTCGCTTCGCTCACAACGAAGTTCTCGAGTTGGAGCACCTGCGCCGCGGTCTTATATTCGTTTTTATCTGCGCCTCGCTCTTTCTTTACGTTTTTACAATTGCCCGAAGTCTGGCGCACAACCGCCGCGCGCGGCAGGCGTTATCTCTTCGATTTGCGGAATGCTTTGTCTCTCTTGATCGGGTCTGCCCACTGCGCATTGATCGAGCCGCATGCGCGCATGCTGGTGACTGCTTCGCTGACGGTGCTGTAATTGAGTTCGACGCCGACATCATCACAGTTGTATTCGACCGCCCGGTCTCTGGCGATCCCGACGCGCGCCGCGATTTCCACCGCGTCCATGTTGGCACCGAGGAACAGGAACTCCCAGCCGTACTTCTCTTTCTGCTTACCGATCAGCTGCCGGACCTTTTCGTACGTGTAGCGGCGGCTCGCGTTCTCAAGTCCGTCCGTGATGATGACGAAAACCGTCTTGTCCGGCCGGTCTTCCGGCCGCGCGTACTTGTGTACATTGCCGATGTGATGGATCGCATCACCGACCGCATCCAGCAGAGCGGTGCAGCCGCAGGTGTAGTACTCTTCCTGCGTCAGGGGTTTGATCTCCGCGAGATCCGCACGGTCGTGGATGACCTTCGATTCGTCACAGAACAGGACGGTGGAAACGAATGCTTTTCCTTCTTCCTTCTTCTGCTTGTCGATCATCGAGTTGAACCCGCCGATCGTATCCTCTTCCAGTCCGTGCATGCTGCCGCTGCGGTCCAGGATGAAGACCATCTCGGTCAGATTGGCTGCTGCTTTCTTTTCTTCATTCTTTTTCATGGTTCGTACCTCCTCTTTGGCCGGTGCCCTTGCGGGGCATCCGTGTTACTATCTTCGCCGGTCCCCGGCTGCCGGCGTCTTTTTCTTTACGATTGGAGTGTACGATATCCGGACAGGCAGATGGTCGCTTTGCAGGCGACATTAAAACACCCGCCTTGCGGGCGGGCTTGAGAGCGTTCTATTCTCAATCATGCTGTCAGCCATCCCGGCGGGATGCCTCTTTTGCATGCTGAAGATGAATGCCGATGTGACCGATACCAAGGATGATCCCTGCTGCAAAGAGGAGCGGATTCCTCCCGTAAACCGCCATCAGCAGGACAGCAAGAACCGGCAGCGCGGCGCCGGCGACCGGGATCCCCAGCAAACTGCTGTAGAAGTCCCGCATCGTTTTTTCGCTGCGGAAATACCGGATCCAGTACAGTTCGTACAGGACCATCAGCAGGAATGCGCCTGCCAGCCATAAAAGCCGCAGCTCAAATCCCTGCACATTAAAATCACGGAACACCAGCAACAGACCGGTGACCAGCACTTCCCCCGTCCGTTCCAGGCAAAGCAGCACTTTGTTCTCGCGCGGGGCGTATTGGTCATAGCCGGCCGGCTTATTCTTTGTCCAGAACAGATTCGGAACGAACAGCATCAGCAGCAGGAGCAGCCCTGTGTAAGAAAACCCGAAATGCATAACCGCCTCTATAAGCCGAGCAAGGGCTCATCGTACAGGAACAGCGTCGCGTTGATCTTGTAGATATCGTAATCGCTGTGCGTGATGAAAAACTTGATGATCATATCGAACCGGCTGCTTGGCGAGAGCGCATAACCGGCGCGGGCGATCAGGTCTTCCGTTTCCGCGAGAGACAGCTTCAGCGCTACCGCCAGTGCGAGCGCGGTCTTCTTCTTCGGCGTGTACTCTTCGCTGCTGCGGATCTTGGAAAACAGCTTGCGGTCGATATTGGCGCGCTTGTAGACCTCCGGATCCGTCAGCCCGCGCGCGTCGATAAGTTCGAACAGTTTATCGCGGAAGGACATGCCGACTTTCGTGAAATCCGGCATCTCGTCTGTGACCGCTTCGACCGGTTCCGCCATGGCGCAGATCAGCTGATCCGCGGGTTCCGATGCTTCCGCTTTCGCAAAATCAGCTGCCGGCTCCTCCGGCGCTGCAGATTCCAATGCCTCGTCTGAGAAATCCGGCATCGCGGCCTTTCTGGCCACCTTTCCGCCGTATCCCGCAACAGGTCCCCCTGCACCGAAAGGTATCGGCGACGGCGCTGCTGGCGGCACAGGCGGCGCCGCTTTTGCCGGCCTGTTCCACATATCCGGCGCAGCCCCGAAGCTTCTTTCTTCCTCTTCTTCCGCCAATCTCCGCGGGTATGCATAGTCCGCGTAGTCGGTATCACTG
>JAILFI010000034.1 GCA_024697655.1 Clostridiales bacterium | reverse complement strand
CTCGTCTGTGCTGATGCCTTCCGGATCGTAGATGTAGCCGTCCGGACCGGAGATGGTGACCAGCTTAGCGCCGAGTCTCTGGAGCTGCCAAGCAGTACCCCAGGAAACGTTACCGAAACCGGAGATCGCGACAACCTTGTCCTTCATCTCTTCGCCGTTTGCCTTCAGCATCTCTTCCGCATACCAGACGATACCGAAACCGGTAGCTTCTGTTCTGCCGAGCAGACCGCCGTAGGGGATACCTTTACCAGTCAGAACGCCGCCGTCGAATCTGTCGACGATTCTCTTGTACTGACCGAAGAGGTAACCGATCTCTCTTGCGCCGACACCGAGGTCGCCAGCCGGGACGTCAGTGTAGGGACCGATGTGTCTGTAGAGCTCTGTCATGAAAGCCTGGCAGAATCTCATGATCTCAGCATCGCTCTTGCCGTTCGGATCGAAGTCGGAACCGCCCTTGCCGCCGCCGATCGGCAGACCGGTCAGGGAGTTCTTGAAGATCTGCTCGAAGCCGAGGAACTTGATGATGCCGGGATAGACGTTCGGAGCGAAACGGAGACCGCCTTTGTAGGGGCCGATCGCGCTGTTGAACTGATATCTGTAGCCTTTGTTGACCTGGACTTTGCCCTCATCGTCAACCCAGACGACTCTGAAGGTCACGCCTCTTTCCGGCTCGGTCAGTCTCTCGAGCAGGGCGCACTCTTCATACTCCGGATGCTGTTCCATGACGGGAGCCAGGGAGCTGAGTACTTCTTCTACAGTCTGGTGGAATTCGACTTCGCCAGGGTTCTTTTCCTTGCAAAGATCGATACATCTCTGTACATAATTGGACATTTTAAACATCTCCTTCAAAAATGTAGCTGAGTGGATATACGTACTGCATTTATTATACTCAAACAAAGCTGTATGTTCAATTGCAGCTGCGAAAATAAGATTATTCAGAACATTAAACATAACAATACAAAACAAGCATTCCAAAATGGTAAAAAATGATAGAAGAGATATTGCCGGAATGATATAATTTAACATCGGAATGTGAAAGAAACGGAGGGATAAAGACGTGGCAAACACAGGTGCCCAGTTATACAGAATGATCGAGTCCCGGCTGACTGACAGAGATTTCCTCAAGCAGCTGGGGCTTTCGAAAAAGCGGTTCCTGGAGATCCTGGAGGAAGATGACCTCAAGGAAGCTTTCGCAAAGACCGGGGACCCGCTGCAGCTTACCTATGAACAGATGATCCGGCTCTGGGAAACCACAGCTGTCCGTTTCGGTGCCGCTCCTAAAGAGGGATGGCTCTCCTATCTGTGTGAAACAACGGTCACAAAACTTTTCGGAGACGGCGACCGTCCGGAAGATCCCGCCTGTGCCGGCAGCGCAATGCTGCTCTGGCAGGTACTTGATGCCTTCACGGACTTCAGACGGCAGGAGGCACCATTTGATCCGACGCGTGATATCCGCCCCGCAACAGAGGAGGAGATCGCGGACAGCGACACGAAAGAAGAGTATCTGCGCATGATGGCGGAAAGCCGCCGCATGCATATCTTTACATTCCTGATGCTGGAGAAGGAATATATCGGATTCGACACGGTCGGACACGTATTCGGTGTCCATCATGTGGCCATGCATGTCGGAAGACAGCTTAAAAAAACCGGCGTCCCCGTTGATCTCGCACTGATCTCCGCCGCCGCACTGGCACACGATATCGGCAAATTCGGCTGTAAAGGAGAAGAGGTGCGGCGCATCCCGTACCTCCACTATTTCTATACCGACAAATGCCTGACAAGGTATGGATTCCCGACGATCTCGCATATTGCAAGCAATCATTCCACATGGGATCTCGAACTTGAGAATCTGTCCGTCGAATCTCTACTGTTGATCTACGCGGATTTCCGCGTCAAAAGCCGTTACGAAGACGGAAAAGAGATCATCGTTTTTTACAGCATGAAAGAAGCCTTCGACGTGATCCTCGGCAAACTCGACAACGTGGACGAGAAGAAAAAGGCCAGGTATGAACGGGTCTACAGTAAGATCAAAGACTTTGAGGATTTCATGAAAGCCCGCGGTGTCAGCGTCTATCTGGACCGCAGCGAACTGAAGACGACCAGATGGGTCGATCCGGCGCTTCTCAAACCGCAGCAGGTCGTCGACCGCACGAAATACCTGGCGGTCAAATACAACATCGAGATCATGCATGAACTGCGCACGGATGCTTCGTTTGGAGACATTCTGGAAGACGCGCGTACGGAACACAACTGGAACCACATCCGCGCCTATCTGTCCATGCTCGAAGAGTACTTTACGTACATGACCATGCGGCAGAAGCAGATGACCATCGGGTTCCTCAAAGAGCAGCTGATCAGCCGCGAAGGCGATGTCCGCAGACGCGCGGGCGCCCTGATCGGAAGGATCATTGCCAACTACCAGGAGCATTACCGCAAAGAACTCCCTGCAGGGGCTGCCCGCAATGAAGGCATCAGAGCCAACCTGGAGATCTGGGAAGAGCACATCCGCTACGTGATGGATCCGGAGCCTCAGTTCACGGAACAGCAGCGGCGCTGGATGGGCTATACGATGAAGATGACATTCAACAGTCTGGCAGAATCGGTTTCGGACGATGAGCGGCAGGCGTATGCAGATGTCTTCTTTGAAACGATGCGGACGATCCATCTGAAAGGGGAAGGGGTCTTCGTCTTCCTTGACACGATGTCGGATATTCCGCTCGATGTCATGCAGGAAGACAACGTCAACCGCCTGATCACGTTTATAAAACGGATTTTCAAACGCAACGATCAGGAAGTCAGGACCGCTGCCCTTGTTATGCTGCTGCGTCTTTCCGGAGAGCCTGCAAAGAGCCGGATCCGGCCGGAAAACCACAAAGAGATCGACCGCATGACGCAGCTTGCAGTCAACCGTGAAACGCCGACAAGCATCGTCTATCTGCTGGCCAGAATGCGCCGGGAGATGGGGTATCTCGACAAACATACCGCCGGTTTTGAAGCGGAACTTGAAAAGAGATATGAGGATACGTCCGAGATCTTCCGTGACAACCTGAAAGTCAACACACCCTGGATCACAAAAACCGTCAACATTCAGTTCCTGCTCGACGCGATGCGAAACGGTGAAAAAGGAGATATCTTCTTTACCGCCAATCATCTCGCCAATCTTCTGAAAGTCAGTGAAAGGATCACTGTCCGGCACAATGCCGGCCTTGGTCTTCTGGAATTGTTTGAAATGCTCGAGCTCAGCCAGCGGAACGAGATCGCTGTCGAGCTCATGAAAGGACTGGAGATCGGAGACCTTGAGTTTTCCAAGTATCTGCCGCTGTATCTCGGACAGATCGTTCTGATGCTGCACCCGCAGGAACTGGATGAGTGCATTTACGAACTCCGGCAGAACCTCGTGAACGGAGATGAAAAAACAGCTTCCGTCGCACTGGAAACACTCGGCGTCATCGTAACGCACTATCCGGAGTATCGGGAGCGTTTCCCGGATGACAAGGACTTTGAAGCACGCAAAAAAACCATCCTCGGGATCCTGCTGTCCGGGATGGCTCATTACAAGAGGATCATCGCGCAGGAATCCTTCATGGTGCTCGGGCAGTACATCTTTGGAAGCGATCTTCTGTCGCTGGAAGAAAAGTTCGATATCTACCGCCATGTTTATAAGAAGGCATTGATCCTGATCTATGCATCGAACGAAGTCAATCTGACTTTCTTCTCCAATGCGGCGGCACTCAACAACATGTACCGCTTTGTGTCGGATTACGTCTTCTATCACGGCAGGATGCGGTTCCGCCGGCCGAACAGGATCGCGTTCTTCCCGGGGACGTTCGATCCGTTCTCGCTCAGCCACAAAGGGATCGTTACAACGATCCGTGACATGGGATACGAAGTCTACCTGGCGATCGACGAGTTCTCCTGGTCCAAGAAAACGCAGCCGCGCGGGATCCGTCGCGACATTATCAGAATGACCATGGCGAACGAGCCGGATGTCTATGTTTTTCCTGAGAATCTGCCGGTCAATATCGCAAACGATAAGGATCTTGCGATGCTCGAAAAGATTTTCCCAAAAGAGAGCATGTATATGGTCGTCGGCAGCGATGTCGTTTCCAATGCGTCCTCTTACCGTCTTCCGAAAACAGCGCACTCGATCCACACGTTCAACCATCTGATCTTCCGACGCAAATCGACCGAAGACGGCAGCGGCTCATACGGCGGGAAATACAGGAAAAACGCGTCTATGATCACCGGTGACATCGTGGAACTGACACTGCCGGTCCAGCTCGAGGACATCAGTTCCACCAGGATCCGTCACAACATCGACGAAGGCCGAGACATTTCGACCCTGATCGATCCTGTTGCCCAGAACTATATCTACGAATTCGGCTTATATAAAAGGGAGCCGCAGTTCAAATCCGTCGCCCACCGCAGCAATATCCGCCTGACGACGAAGATGCTCGGCAGCAACGCCCGTGAAACACGTATCTTTGAAGAAGACGGCAAACAGCGTCTCGGCTTTGTCCGCACCTGTATTGCGGATAATCAGGATCTGCTGGACGAGCTCGGCGACAGTGTACTGGCTGCCTATATCCGCGAAGATGCGCCGGGACGGATCCTCATGATCCGGGAATTCAACGTCGTCGACGCGTTTGATAAAGAATACCTATGCGATCTGCTCATTACGGAGACGATCCTGCGGACGCTAGAGAAGGGCTTTGCCTATGCGGTATACCGGCTCCGGCAGGAAGATCCGCAGAAGGATATGAAGATCCGTCTGCTCCGCCGCATGGGATTTAAGCAGGTCGTTATCAAAGGGACACCGACAGACTGCTACACCGCCAATATGCACAACCCGATCGTTCTGTTCCATGACATGGAGACCGTCCTGAAGGATCCGTTCGATAAAGATGAACGAGTCATCCGGGCGGTGCAGAATGCCAGGAACAGGATCATGGAATCGCTTGTCCGGCTGTATCCGGATTCGCTGATCCTTTCTATCGATACGCCTGTCATGAACCAGCGGATCATCGAAAAGATCACCCGCGAGAACGGCGTTTCCAACGTCCACAGCAAACGCGGCAAACGCGGGCCGTACATGTGCGTGCCTTTCGGCAAGATCCTGAACGGTCTTGTCGTTCCCAATACCGTCACCAAGACATTGCACATCCAGAAGTTCTTCGAACCGGATCTTTCGACCTTCACGATCCGCGAGAACCAGTTCTATGCGTCGATCGACAACCAGGTGAACACCATCCAATCCTTTGACCGGCCTGTCATCCTGGTCGATGACCTGCTTCACAAAGGATACCGGATGCAGCGGCTCGACCCGCTTCTTAAGAAATGGGGCGTCAATGTGCACAAGATCATCGTCGGTCTCATCTCCGGCAGAGGCATGGATCTGATGAATGTGCAGGGCAGGGATGTGGACAGCGTTTACTATATCCCCAATCTGCGTGCCTGGTTCACTGAGTCTCTTGAGTATCCGTTCATCGCCGGGGATGCGATGACACGCGGGACAGGGACGTACGAAGACACCATGCGGGCGATCAACCTGATCATGCCCTATGTGATCCCAAAGTTTATGGCCGACAGAGACCTGGGGGATCTGGCGCATTTCTCCATGACCTGCCTGACCAACGCAAGGGATATCTTCCTGGCGCTCGAAGAAGCTTATCAGGACATTTACCAGAAAAAAATGACGGTCCAGCGGATCCCTGAGGCCATCCGGTTCTCCCGTCTGCCCGATGTCGGCTGGTGTCTGGATTATGATATGTCTCTGGCGCCATCCGAATACATCAGCACGGATATCGAGCGGCTGTCGAGGCTGACTTCTTTTGCCACCCCGGACCGTTAGGCAACGACGCGAACAAATACCTGAAGGAATACAATGAGAAAACTATCAGAACTATATCAGAACAAAGATGAAATCCAGTTGCGTGACAATTCGTTTCTGATTCCCGGCAGCGCCTTTCCGGAGCGGCTTACGGAAGGTAGAAAACGCGTCAATATCATCGCACTCGGAGACGTGGGCGGCACGCTTCTGATGGGGCTGCGGCTGCTGGGCAGAGACAGCATTTCCGGGATCGGGCTCGTCGATCTGAACGAGAACACACTGGCGCGGTACGAGATGGAAATCAACCAGATCGTGACGCCGGACGGCGGTGCCGGCATGCCTGAGGTCTTTATCGCAGACGATCCGCTCGACTGCGATGTGCTGTTGTTCTGCGCGACAGCGGGGATCCCGCCTGTCGGGCAGGAGCAGAAAGATGTCCGCTTGGTGCAGCTGGAAGCAAACCGTAAAATCGTTGATATTTACGTGCGCATGGCGCTTGAGAAAGGGTATGAAGGTGCCTTTTATATCGTTTCCGATCCGGTGGATCTTCTTTGCCGTGCTGCGGTCGAAGGCGGAATCGCCGCTTCGCATGTGCGCGGATTCGGACTGGGCGTCATGTATGCGCGTGCAGGATACTATGCGGCGGACCGTGAACGGTTCCGTAAAAACGGCCGCGTCTTCGGGCCGCACGGAGAGCATCTCGTCGTGTGCGACGATATCACCGGCTATGATCATCAGGCATCGCTGGCACTGACGGAACAGGCCGTCACATCCAATCTGAAGACACGCGCGCTCGGATTCAAACCGTATATCGCACCGGCGCTTTCTTCGGGTGCGCTGAGCCTTCTGGCCGTTCTCTGCGGAGACTGGCAATACAGTTCTCTTTCCTTTGGTGACGCTTTCCTGGGAATACGCAACAGACTGACTCCCGAAGGCAGGGAGATCGAAGATCTGCCGCTCGACAACAGGTTGTTTGAACGCATTGAAGCCGCTTACACAGACCTGAAAGGATACAGCCGCTGATGGAAACGCAAAAGGGAACACTCTATATCATCAAGCCCCGCTGTCAGGAACCGGGACGCGCGGACCGTCTCGAGTCCGTACTTAACGCGGCGCTTGCCGCTTCGTGCGGGGAAAGCCACCGGATACAGCTGATCGAAGACGCTGCCCATCTTCCGGAGAGCGGACTTAACGGGCATATTCTCTTTGCTGTCTCATTAGGAGTCTCCGGCGTCAATCTGTCCCATTACGAAATGCTCAAGAAGATACGGCTGCACCCGCATCTTTTCGACGGCTGCACCGGGGCGCTGATCGTTGACGGCGCCGGGGAGTATTACACCAAATCCGTTTCGAGGGAACTCGTCTTTGCAGCCAATATGGCCGGCTGCGCATTCATCGGACGGCCGCTTGTGGAAGGAACGGGAACGCTGCACAATTTCAACACACAGGCAAAGATCCGGGGAACCGATCAGATGACCGCCTATATCGAAGCCGCCGGCGAACTGCTGAGGCGCTTACTGGAAGAGCCTTGCGAAAGTGTACACGAAGGGGCGCCGAAGTTCCTTGCTCTGCATGCGGGCAATGCCAGCACGTCCAACACGATCGGACTGTGGCGGATGATCCGCAGCCAGCTCGGCGGCACGGTCTTCAAAGAGATCTCTCTGCGTGACGGGGAGGTCTTTGACTGCCGCGGCTGTTCTTATGAGACCTGCCGTCATTTGGGAGAAGAGGGGAAGTGCTTTTACGGCGGCGTGATCACGCGTGACGTCTATCCGGCGCTTCAGTCGTGCACCGGGCTTGTGATGATCTGTCCGAATTATAATGATGCAGTCGGCGGCAATCTGACCGCCTTCATCAACAGGATGACAGCCATTTTCAATGTGCGCCGGTTCTACGAGACCGATCTTTACGCGGTCATCGTATCCGGATACAGCGGTTCCGATATCGTTGCCCAGCAATTGATCAGCGGCCTCTGCATGAACAAATCGTTCCGGCTGCCGCCGCGCTTCGCGGTCATGGAGACAGCCAACGACCCGCAGTCGATCTACAGCATTCCCGGGATCGAAGAAAGAGCCTGGGATTTTGCACGGCATATGCTCAGGGGATACAGCACGCATTGAGCGGCGCTTCTCCGCAATGCGTTATAACCGTTCGTTGCGCGGACGGTTCTTTTTGTGTATAATATTTTAGTTAAAGGCATAGCGGGATAACATCGGAAAGGAGGTACGGTATGAACGAGAAAGACGAATTCGATCTGCTGCTTGAAAAAGTATTCGAACTCCTGGAAGAAAAACGATACCGCGCCGCCAGAGACATCCTGGTCGATGAAAACCCCGCCGACACTGCGGAAGTGATCGAAGAGATCATGGATGAGATCGGACTCGACGAGGCGATCATCGTATTCCGCATGCTGCCGAAAGATATTTCGGTGGATGTCTTTTCGTACATCGATACAGACGATCAGATCGAGATCATCAACCGCATCACCGACAAAGAAATCAGCTACATCATTGATGAACTCGACTTCGACGACAAGATCGACGTTCTCGAGGAACTGCCTGCCAACGTGGTCGACAAGATCCTCGAGAAAACACCGAAACACGAACGCCGGCAGATCAACACCTTCCTGAATTACCCCGAGAACTGCGCGGGTACTCTGATGACCCCCGACTATATCAGCCTGCAAAAGACGATGACGGTGGGGGAAGCGCTCGCGTATATCAAAGACGTCGGGATGGACAGCGAAACGATCTACACCTGCTATGTCAAAGAAGCAGGCAGAAAGCTCTACGGCATCATTTCGCTGCGCGTGCTTGTCACGAACGAACCGGAAACGCCCATTGAGGACCTGCTGGAGACGGACTTCGTCGCCATCAACGTATACGACGACCAGGAGGAGGTCGCCGAGACCTTCCAGAAATACGGCTATCTGTCGATCCCGGTCGTGGATAAAGAGGGCAGACTGGTCGGCATCATCACCATGGATGACATCTTCGACGTCATCGAAGAAGAAACGACCGAGGATATCGAGCGTATGGCCGGCGTCGTCGACTCTTCCAATCAGGAATATCTGGATATGGGGGTCTTCAAACACGTCAAAAACCGCCTGCCATGGCTGCTCGTCCTGATGCTCTCCTACATCGTGACCGGTTCCATCATCACGCATTACGAAGCGGCGCTGAGTTCTGTGATCGCACTTGTTGCCTACATGCCGATGCTGATGGGCACCGGCGGCAACTCCGGTTCACAGTCCGCCACGCTGGTCATCCGCGGGATCTCCGTCGGAGACCTCGATACAAATGACGCGCTTCGTGTCCTCTGGAAAGAGATGCGCGTGAGTATCATCATCGGTATCGTCTTGAGCTCTGTCAACTTCCTGCGCATCTATGTCTTTGAGCATCAGCAGATCGGTGTCGCGCTGACTGTCTGTTGCGCGATGATCGTGATCGTGCTGGCGGCAAAATGCATCGGCGGTATGCTGCCGCTGCTGGCAAAGAAGGTCGGCATCGACCCGGCTCTGATGGCAAGTCCCATGATCGCGTCGCTGACCGATATGGTCTCGGTCACCTCGTATTTCCTCATGGCAACAATGATCCTGCATGTATAGACCGCGGAAGGATGCTTAACGAAAATTAAGCGTATAAATTGTATCGATCTGCCGAATTCCTTGAATCAGATGCCCATATATAGTATAATTTTTCTATGGAATCGCTTACGGAACGGGTAGTCAGATCGATGATACCGGGGCGGCGTGCCGATCAGAGCAAGAAAGACTTCGGCAGGCTGCTTATTATGGCGGGGCAGACCGGTATGGCCGGCGCCGCCGTACTTTGTGGGAAGGCTGCGCTACGATCCGGCGTCGGACTTGCCACTTTTTATGTGCCGTCCGCTCTGTACCCTGTCCTGCAGACAGCGGTTCCCGAAGCGACCTGCCTTGAAAGATACGAGGCAGAAAGCGCCAGAACGGATCATTTTAAGACCTGCACGGCGTTCGCCGCCGGTCCCGGACTCGGTCATCACGAAGAAGACCGGTCTGTGCTGCTCGCCGTAATGGCATCCGGCAGCCCGTTCGTTCTGGACGCTGACGGACTGAATGACATCCTGCGGTTCGGTCTGAAAGAACCGCTTCGCAGTGCCGCAAGTGCATCTGTTCTGACACCGCACGAAGGGGAAGCAGCAAGGCTGCTCGGCACGGACAGGATCACTGACCGGCAGGCAGCCGCACGTGCTCTTGTATCCGACTTCGGATCGGTCGTTGTTCTGAAAGGACACCACACGCTGATCGCTGCTCCGGACGGCCGGATGGCAGTCAACCCGACCGGCTGCGCCGCCATGGCAAAAGGCGGCAGCGGGGACGTGCTCACCGGTGTGATCGGCGCCTTCCTCGCCAAGGGGATGCCGGCTTATGAAGCTGCCTGCGCCGGTGTATTCCTTCATGGCAGAGCAGGCGATCTCAGCCGGGATGCACTGGGTGAGGAGTCCGTGATCGCACGCGACCTGATAGAAGCGCTTCCGCGTGCATTCCTGAGTCTTGGTCCGGCCGGCGCATAGACGCGCTGCCGTTCCGATCATATAACGTCATCACTTGAGACCAAAGGAGATTACCATCCATGGAGATCAATGAACTGAAAATGACCGCCCAAAAGGTGCGCAGGACGATCCTCGAGGAGGTCCATGCAGCCGGCTCCGGTCATCCGGGCGGTTCTCTCTCCGCCGCCGACATCATGACTGCACTCTATTTTGAAGTCATGAATATCGACCCGGAAGAGCCGCTGAAAGAAGACCGTGACAGATTTGTCCTTTCCAAAGGGCATGCGGCTCCCGTTCTGTACGCTGTCCTCGCGCACAGAGGGTTTTTCCCTGTTGAAGACTGTCTGTCTCTGCGCAAACTGGGCAGCCGGTTCCAGGGACATCCCAACATGCATAAAGTTCCCGGCGTAGAAATGTCGACCGGATCACTCGGGCAGGGGCTGTCCGTCGCTGTCGGCATGGCGCTTGCGGCGAAGATGGATCACCCGGAAAGCCGCGTTTACGCACTCGTGGGCGACGGTGAGATCCAGGAAGGGATTATCTGGGAAGCAGCGATGGCCGCGGCCCATTATAAACTCGACAATATGACAGTTATCGTAGACTGGAACGGACTGCAGATCGACGGACGCAATGACGATGTCATGACGGTACGGCCGATCGACGAGAAATTCCGAGCCTTCGGCTTCCATGTCATGACCTGCGACGGGCATGATATGGAAGCACTCGTCAAAACGCTCAAAGAAGCTGCAGCTTTCAAAGAGAAACCGACAGCCATCATTGCAAAGACCCACAAAGGACAAGGCGTTTCCTTTATGACGGATGACCCCGGCTGGCACGGCAAAGCGCCGGATGATGAACAGTTTGCCCGCGCGATGGAAGAACTGGGAGGTGAAATGTAATGGCAGATAAAATGGCCACAAGAGAAGCCTATGGACAGGTCCTCCTGGAACTGGGCGAACAGTATGAAGATCTGATCGTCATGGACGCCGATCTTTCAGGATCGACAAAGACAAAAGATTTCGGCAAGAAGTATCCGGACCGTTTCTTCAACATGGGGATCGCGGAACAGGATCTTATGGGGACTGCCGCAGGACTGGCGCTGTCCGGCAAGATCGTCTGCGCGAGTTCGTTCGCCATGTTCGCGGCAGGAAGAGCGTTCGAAGTGATCCGCAATTCCATCGGCTATACCGGTGCCAACGTCAAGATCTGTGCGACCCACGCCGGCATCACTGTCGGCGAAGACGGCGCGAGCCACCAGACCTTTGAAGATCTGGCCATCATGCGCACGATCCCGGGGATGACCGTTCTGTGTCCGTCCGACGGACCGTCTGCAAAGGCACTGATCAGACAGGCAGTCGCGATGGAAGGTCCCTGCTATATCCGGCTCGGCAGATCCGCCGTCCCGAATGTATATGATGAGAACGAAGAACTGACGATCGGCAAAGGTGTCACCCTGCGCGAAGGGCTTGCCGTTACACTGGCAGCGACCGGGATCATGGTGGACGCGGCGCTGAAAGCAGCGGATATCCTGGCAGGTGAAGGCATCGATGCCCGCGTGATCGACATCCACACGATCAAACCGCTCGACGAAGACATACTTATCAAAGCAGCGCTTGAGACCGGCGGCATCGTGACCTGCGAAGAGCACTCTGTGATCGGCGGGCTGGGCAGTGCTGTCGCATCGCTGCTTGCTGAAAAATGCCCGACACGCATGGAGATGATCGGACAGAAGGATACTTTCGGGGAATCCGGCAAACCGGCAGAACTACTGGAGAAGTATCACATGACAGCGGACGATATCGCTGCAGCTGCCAGAAGGATCGCCCGCGGCAGATAAGACTGGACACGCCTGTCCTTAAATGGTAATATATGGAAATGATTGAATTCAGACACGTTACAAAAGCATACAACGACAATGATGCCCTCCACGATGTGAGCGTCAAGATCAACAAAGGTGATTTTGTGTTTCTGGTCGGACCGTCCGGAGCTGGTAAATCCACCTTCATCAAATTGATCTTAAAAGAGATCGACCCTGACGCCGGCAGTATCCGCGTGAAAGGGGAAGAAGTCACGACGATGTCCAACCGCAAGATCCCGCGCCACAGGCGCAATATCGGGATCGTATTCCAGGACTTCCGCCTGCTGCCTCATAAGACGGTCTATGAGAATGTCGCTTTCGCGATGGAGATCACACACCAGAGCAAACGCGCGATCAAACGCAACGTCCCGCAGGCACTGGCGCTGATGGGGATCTCGGAATATGCCTCGAAGTATCCGTCGGAACTGTCCGCCGGCGAACAGCAGCGCGTTGCGATCGCGAGAGCGATCGTCAACAAACCGACTGTTCTGATCGCCGACGAACCGACCGGCAACCTCGACCCCGTCACAGCCTGGGAAATCATGAAACTCCTCGAGGAGATCAATGCACGCGGCACGACCATCGTCATGGTCACGCATGCCAAAGACATCGTAGACCGCATGCAGAAGCGCGTGATCGTCATTGAAAACGGCCGCGTCGTCCGCGACGAATTCGGTAAATACGGACTTGGCGGATTCCGGCAGGCAAAAGAGGACAGCACAGATCCGGAAGACTTTTCGGAGGAGATACCGGAAGCACAGGCGTTCATGGAAGAAGAATACGAAAAGGATGCCGACGAGTCTTACTTCTCTGACCGCAGGACCACTGAGATCCTGAAAAAAGATGTCACGGAAAGCACGGAGGAAAAGGATCCGGATGAAGCTTTCATAGACGACGCATTTGAAAAAGCAGAAAGGTTACTGGCACGTCATGAGTAGGTTTGGAAATACGGTCAAACAGGCATTCCGTCAGATCGGGCGAAACCGGGCCATGACACTGGCCTCGGTCTTTGCGATCAGCGCGATGCTGCTGATCCTCGGTCTGTTTCTCGTGATCATCATCAATATCAATATGATGGCAGAGTCCGTCAAGCAGGACTACAACAATGTTCAGGTATTCCTGCTCGATGAGACAACGGAAGAACAAGGCCTCGAACTGCAGCACGAAATAGAAAGATGGGACGCCGTGGATACGGTGGACTACAGAACAAAAGAGGAAGCGATGGAGATCCTGAAGAAGCGGTGGGGCGACAATGCCTATCTGCTCGACAGCATTACGGAAAACCCGCTGCCAAATTCACTTGTCATCACAATGACCGACCTCACCAAAGCAGATGAGATCGCCGATAAAGCAGCAACGCTGGAAGGGGTCGAAGATGTCACGTACTATAAAGATACCGTAGACAAACTGCTGCGCGCGACACGCATGATGCAGATCGCAGCGCTTGTGATCATGGCGTTCCTGATCATCGTATCGGTCGTCGTGGTCTCAAACACCATCAAACTGACAGTTTTCAACCGGTCCGAAGAAATCGAGATCATGAAATATGTCGGTGCGACCAACTGGTTTATCCGCGGACCGTTCATGCTGGAAGGAATCATCATCGGTGCCTTCTCCGCGCTGCTTTCGGCAGGTATCGTGACTTTTGTTTATACCCGCGTGCTCGCCGCGATCGGGTCCAGTGTGACCTCGGTCCTGTCGATGCCGCTCGTACCGGTGTCCTTCCTGGGGATCAATCTCATGTGGATCTTCCTGGCGCTGGGTGTCAGCATCGGTGCCTGGGGCAGCATCGTATCGATGAGGCGGTTCCTTGACACCTAAAAAAAGAAAGAGGATATAACAGGATCATGAAAGACCGTTTTCGCTTCGCAGTTATCCTGCTGCTGATCCTTTCGATGACGCTGACGTTCGCCTACGGCACCCGCTCACAGGAGGAAGTTGATGCGGATATCGATGCCAAACAGCAGGAACTGGACGAAGGAAAAGAAAAAGTTGAAGAACTCCAGGGCGAGATGAATGAGATCCAGGCAGAGATCGACGAGACGCAGGACAGCATCGACAATGTCAGCAGTCAGATCGTTTCCCTGCAGATGGAGATCAGCGAGAACCAGAAAAAGCTGGAAAGAAAAAAAGAGGAAATCGAAGTCAGTATCGACAACCTCAATCAGCGCCTTCGCAACATGTACAAAAATGGATCCATCGGATTCATCGATGTTATATTGTCTTCGGAAAACGTGTCTGACCTGATCACCAATGTAGAACTCGTAGGCAAGATCTATGCGAGCGACAAAGACCTTGTCAGCAAGCTGGAGCAGGAATACCAGGAGATCGAAGAGATCCAGACCGCCCTCGAATCACAGCGAGGTGACCTGGACGCTAAGATGAGCGAACTCAACACCCTGCAGGATCAGCTGAGCGCGAACTATGAAAAAGCCGAAGCCTCGAAAGAGGAACAGGAAGCGATCAACGACCAGCTGGAAGACGATCTGGCAGATCTTGAAGCCGAATCCGCAGAGATCGCTGCCATGATCGCTGCCAGATCTTCCGATCAGGAGTATCAGGGCAGCGGCAGCGGCGCGTTCATGTGGCCGGTGCCGGGCTATTACAGCATTTCCTCTGAATATGCCTACCGCTGGTGTCCGTACCACGGGTATGAACTCCATTCCGGCATCGATATTCCGGCGGATTACGGAGCGAGTGTCGTCGCGGCGGATGACGGACTGGTGATCTCCGCGGGCTGGATGGGCAGCTACGGCAACGCGGTCCTGATCAGCCACGGGAACGGTCTGTACACCCTCTACGGACACAACTCCTCGCTCAATGTTTATGAAGGACAGACGGTTTCCCAGGGCCAGACGATCGCGTTTGTCGGTTCGACAGGCAACAGCACCGGCAACCACTGCCACTTTGAGGTCCGTCTCGGGGGAAGCAACTACGGTAATTCGGTGAACCCCCACAACTACTTGTAAACCATGAACGACATCATTAGACAATTACTGATCAAGAGGGGAATCACCGATGAAGCAGCTGTGAATGAGTATCTGGCCCCTTATCCGCGTACCGCTTATGATCCGCGTCTTCTGCACGGACTTCCCGAGGCAACTGACGCGATCCTTGCGGCCGTACAGAGAGGGGATAAGATCGTTGTTTACGGTGATTATGATGCGGACGGTGTCACTGCGACTGTGATCATGATGACCATCCTGCGGGCGCTCGGTGCAAAAGCACCGTCTTTTTATATCCCATCACGTTTCGACGAAGGATATGGACTCAACGAGCAAGCGGTCATCAAACTCGCCGAACTCGGTGTGGATATGATCATCACGGTCGACTGCGGTGCGATATCTTATTTCGAGGTGGAAACCGCCAAAGAGTACGGCATTTCCGTGATCGTCACGGATCACCACAACTGCGAAGATGGCCTCGCGGACACGATCGTCCTCGATCCCAAACAGGATGGAGAGACTTATCCGTACCGCGATCTTGCGGGCTGCGGCGTTGCCTACAAACTGGCACTGGCACTGCGCGACGCTGCAGGTCTTGACAAAAAGATCACCAACGATCTGCTGGACATGGTCGCGATCGGTACAGTTGCGGATGTCGTACCGCTGACCGGGGAGAACCGCAGCCTCGTCAAATACGGACTCAACAAGATCAACACAGGCAGCCGTATCGGCCTGAATATGCTGATCGACCGCATTTACCGCAGACAGGGAGACCCCGGCAGCAAACGCTATCCCGTCGATGCGGAACGGATCGGATTCGGTATCGGCCCGCATGTCAACGCAGCCGGACGCATGGAGGATGCCAGCCTTGGCGTCAGGCTGTTCCTGGCTTCCACCGCGGAAGAAGCGTACCCTTATGTTGAGAAGATGCATACGCTCAATACAGAGAGGAAGTCGATCCAGGAACGCACGGAACGCCATATCCTCGCGTACTGCGGGGAAGAACTTGAGAACACTCTGTTCCCGGTACTCCTCCCGCAGACTTCCCATGAAGGGACCAACGGAGTCGTCGCCGGCAGACTGAGAGAGCGGTTCAACAAACCGGTCGCCATATTATCGCCGTCTCAGGAAGGCTGCTATACAGCGACATGCCGGGGAATAGAAGGGCTCGATCTTCACGCCGTTCTCAGCACGCAAAGCCATCTCTTCGAGCGTTTTGGCGGCCACGCGATGGCATGCGGATTCACCATCCGGGAGGAGTATATCCCGGCGCTCAAAGAAGGTCTCGAAGCTGTCATGAAAGAGATCCTGGCAGCCAATCCCGGATTGTTCGACAAAAAGGTGCCGTACGATATGGTTCTGGAGCCGGCGCAGATCGATCTTGCACTGGCGGAAGACCTTCTGGCAATGGCGCCGTTCGGAAAAGACAATCCCGCCCCCGCTTTTTTACTGGAAAGTGTGAAACTGCTGGAGTATGATGTAATAGGAAACGGGCGTGCGCTGCGCCTCAGGATCGCATCTCCCTCCGGCGGGATCGGCGGGATCTGTTTCGGAAGTGAGGATAAGATCGCAAAGATGGCTGCAGTCTGCGCCGTTACCGAAGCGCTGCGCCTCACAGTCCGGATCGGCATCAATGACTTTAATGGCAGAAAGAGCGTTCAGCTCAGGATCATAGATTTAGCGGAGAATCAGTAGCATGAATATCAAAAAAAGCGTATTTGTCATATTTCTTCTTGTCGCAGCATTGCTCGGCGGAGCGGCGACTTACGGCACCATGAGCATGATGCATGCGACAGGCGGCAGCGTCGGTCTCGGCAAAATGACGATCAGCGCTGAAGAGTACAATCAGCTGACCTACATGAATGACAAGTATGCCAAAGCGGAAGAACTCTGGAAACTCGTACAGAAAAACTTTTATCAGGATATCACCGATGAACAGATCGAAGAGGGGATGTATAAAGGTATCTTCCAGTCGACAGGCGATATCTATTCCAGTTACATGAATGAAGACGAATGGAAATCCTGGGAGTCCAGCATGACCGGCGAGTTTGAAGGCGTAGGCGTCACCTTCCAGCAAAACGAAAAAGGTGAATACGTTGTTCTCAGCACTGTCAAAGACAGCCCCGCGCAGAAGGCAGGGCTCCTGCCGGGGGATATCCTGACGAAGGTGGACGGCGAAGAATACGAGGATTCCACACAGATGAGCATGGCGATCCGCGGTGACAGCGGGACGACTGTCGACGTGACCTATCTGAGAGACGGCAAGGAAAACACAGTCACCCTGACCCGGACAACGATCGCGGTCTTCTCGGTCGAGAGCGAGATGCTCGAAGGCAACATTGGTCTCATCCGGATCACTTCCTTTGATATGCAAACCGCCGAAGATTTCAAAACCGAGCTGAAAGCCATGGAGGCCAAAGGCGTCAAAGGGCTGATCATCGATCTGCGCAACAACGGAGGCGGTCTTGTCGATCAATCCGTACAGATCGCCGACATGCTCCTCGACAAAGGGACCGTGATGTATACAGAGGACAGACAGGGACACAGAGAGTACACCTATTCGGAAGAAGGCCGTACCAGTCTCCCGTACGTCATTCTTGTCAACGAAAACTCCGCCAGCGCCGCGGAGATCCTGTCTGCAGCCATCAAGGATAATGCGGGCGGGAAACTTGTCGGCACCGTCACATTCGGCAAAGGGATCATCCAGAATTCCGCGCCGCTGGGCAACGGCACCGGCTACAAACTGACCGTTCTGCAGTATTTCTCGCCTAACGGCAATAAGATCCACGGTGTCGGCGTGACCCCCGATTACATTGTGGAAGGCGATGACGAACAATTAAAGAAAGCGATCGAATTGCTCAAATAACGTACCGATGACAACCAAAGGAGGTCCTTCTATGGCATATCGTTCTAAATTCAAGCGCGATGACATCGATGCACTGTTCGATGCGATTCTCTCTCTGCAGGATCAGGAGGATTGCTACCGGTTCTTTGAAGACCTGTCAACGATCAACGAGATCCACGCAATGGCACAGCGGTGGCAGGTGGCCAAACTGCTGGACGAGAACCGTAAGTATAAAGAGATCGAAGAAAAGACCGGTGCTTCCACCGCGACGATCAGCAGGATCAACAAGTGCCTTCTGTACGGTGCGGACGGCTACCGCCGGATCCTCGACAGACTGAAATGAGCACAGCCGCTCTGTACATTTCCCCCGACAGCGGGCAACGTTCCTCGGAATCGCTGCTGCTCGAAGCCGCTGCTCTTTACCTGGGAATGGAAAGGGGCGGAATCGCGGCATCCTCACTTCGCCGCACGGAATATGGAAAGCCGTTCTTTCCTGATCTTCCTCTGCGCGTTTCGGTCAGTCATACCGGCAGGATGTGGGCCTGCCTCGTGGCAGGCAGCGAGGTGTCTTCCGTAGGACTGGATATACAGGCGGCACGGCATACGGATCATGACCGTATCGCGGCGCGATTCTTCACGGACACAGAGTGTACGTATCTCAAAACCGCCGGGGAGGACGGTTTTTTCCGTTTGTGGACGAGAAAAGAAGCACTGACGAAATACCTTGGCCTCCCGCTTGGCCGGACGCTTGCGAAGTACTCACTGACAGACGGCAGCAAGCTTCTCTCTTCTCTGGAAGGGGTGCGTTTTTACGATATTGACCTTGGCAGCGGGATCTACTGTGCTGCGGCTCTGCCCGCAGCTTTCCGGGTGGACATATGCATAAAAGAAATGAGCGCAGAGCCGTTGCCGCAGGACTGCTGTTCGCGGTCGTTGTAGGCTTTGCTTTTATCGCCAATAAAGAAGCGCTTGTAGACGGCGGTGTGTACGATGTACTGGCATATCGCTTTCTTTTTGCGCTTGCTGCGCTGCCGCCCGTTTTGAAAGTTGCCGGAGAATCGCTCCGCATCAAACGGCGGGATATACCGGCGATGTTCCTTCTCTGTGCGAGTTACGTACTCTTCCTGTATTTCCAGCTCCTAGGCCTTCTGACATGTTCCACGATCATCGGTGCGATCTTCTTTGCAACTTCGCCGGTCTTCATCGCTCTGTTCGCGATCCCGATGCTCCATGAACGGCTCGGTCTCGTTGGTTCAGTTGCCGTTCTGGTCGGTGCCGGTGCTGTTATCGCGATGGTGTCAGCCGGAAGCGGGGCGAAAGACATGACGCTGGCAGGCGCGCTGTTCCTGGGGGTATCCACGCTTCTGAACGCGCTGTACAGTGTGTGGAGCCGTCAGTTCCGCGTGAAATTCAGCCCCGTCGTGATCGCGGGCTGGCTGATCGTTGCAGGATCCGTGTTCTTCAGTATCCTGCTGCTGGCGGACCATATCAGAACAGGTTCTGTTGCAGATTACTTCGTACCGCTGACCAGTCTGCGGTTCTTCCTGTCGTCGGCTTATCTCGGGATCGGCTGCATCCTGCTTTCCTCCCTGACCATCACCTATGCATTCCGCATCCTGCCGGCGGCGCGGGCAAGTGTGTTCAACAACATCTCGACCGTGATCTCAATTCTGGCAGGGGGACTGCTTCTCCATGAACCGCTGACCAGTCTGCATATCGTCTGCGCCGTCCTCGTCATCGGCGCCGCATTCGTTCTCAATCACCTTGATACGGTACCCCGGCAGGCGGTGGAAACAGACGCAGAGGATGTATATAATAGCAGAGGAGGTACGGCTGCATGACCGGGAAAGCGAAAAAAACAGACATCATGGATACAGCAGCACGCTTTCTGGAACACCGGATGCGGACAGAACAGGAGGTCCGACGCCGGCTGGAAGACGCCGCCTTTGAAGAAGAGGAGATCCGCAGCTGTCTTGACCGGCTCAAGGAATTGCACTATATCGATGACCGTGCCTATGCGCTGACCTATCTGCGCCGCAGTCTCGAAAAGCGGCGCGGCCGGTGCCGCATCTTCCGGGAACTCAGGGAACGGGGGATCGAAAGAAACATCGTACAGCAGGCCATTTACGATTTTGAGGACGAAGAAGGGACCGACCTGTCTGAGGAAGAATTCCGCAATGCCGCCGCGGAAGCAGCTCGTCTGCTTGAAGGCAGCGCATCAACTGAAAAAGAAAGAGCGCGCGCCGGCCGCCGGCTTGCGTCGCTTGGATACGAAACATCTTTGATCTATGCCGTTCTGGGGCAGATCGGACAGGACACACTATGAATGAACAGTTTATCCGCAATGCATGGATCCTCGGTGAGGAGGGGACTGAAAAACTGCAGAAGGCCCGCGTTCTGATCGCCGGACTCGGCGGTGTGGGCGGCTACGTATGCGAAGTCCTTGCCCGGGCAGGTATCGGCAGTTTTGTACTGATCGACAGCGACAGTATCGATGTTACGAATATCAACCGGCAGATCATCGCGACCCATTCGACGATCGGAAAGAAAAAAACCGCGGTCATGCAGGAACGCATCCGCGACATCTGGCCTGCCGCCGATATCACAACATTGGATCTGTTCCTTGACGCGGATACGATCCCGTCGCTTCCGGCGGATGTGGATTATGTGGTCGACGCCATCGACACCGTTACAGCCAAGGCGCATCTGATCGCATGGAGCAGAGAACACGGGATCCCCGTGATCTCCGCAATGGGCGCAGCCAACAAGAAGGACCCGACTGCCTTCAAAGCGGCGGATATCAGCAAAACGAGCGTCTGTCCGCTTGCCAAGGCGGTACGCAAACAGCTCCGCGGTCTCGGCATTACGGAAGGAGTCAAGGTCATTTACTCGGAAGAGCAGCCTGCCGGTGGCAGCAATCTCGGCAGTTTGTCATATGTCCCGCCCGTGATGGGTATGCTGCTGGCAGGGGAGGTCATCCGCGACCTGACCGGTTGGGATCATATCAAATAGTATCCATAAGGAGTTTTATGTAAATGCGAACATTTATCGTTGGAGATCTTCATCTTTCAAATGATCCGCGCATCGACAAGCCGATGACCGTTTTCGGTGATGCGTGGAACGACCATGCAGCGCGCATCAGGGAGGACTGGGACGCGCGTGTTGGCGCGGAAGATACCGTGATCATCGCCGGCGATATCAGCTGGGGGCTCCATTTTGAAGAAGCATTGGCTGATCTTGAATGGATCCACGAAAGACCGGGGATGAAAGTCCTGATCAAGGGCAATCATGATCTCTGGTGGACGGGGATCACGAAACTCAATCAACTGTATCCCGACATGTACTTCCTGCAGAACAGCTGTTACGGGACAGACCATGCATTGATCTGCGGGACACGCGGCTGGGTATGTCCGGGCTCCGAAGGGTATACTGCACAGGACGAAAAGATCTATCAAAGGGAATCGCTGCGTCTTCGAGCCTCCCTCACGGCTGCAGCTGCCCGCAAAGACCGGGAGATCATCGGTGTTTTACACTATCCGCCCACGAACGATAAAATGCAGCCGTCACAGTTCACACAGCTTTTTGAAGAGTTCGGCGTACGCAGAGTGTATTATGGACATCTGCACGGCAAAGAAGCGTTCAGGAAAGGACTGAAAGGCAATCTGAACGGTGTCTCCTATGATCTGATCTCGCTTGATTATCTCAACTGTACTTTGAAAGAAATCTGTTTCTGAACTCTTTGACATTAAATATCCGGCTATTGAAGGAGGTATTTCGATGAAACGCATTATATTGATCGTCCTTGACAGTCTTGGTGTCGGCGAACTGCCGGATGCAGCCGCTTTCGGGGATACCGGGGCGGACACATTCGGCCATATCCTGGACAGAATGGGGGAGATGAAGATCCCGCATCTCCGGGAACTCGGTTTCTGCAATATACAAGGCGCAGCAGGCGGCAGACTGGCGGTCGCGTCGCCGAAAGGGGCTTTCGGCAAACTGGCAGAGATCTCAAGCGGCAAGGACACAACAACAGGACATTGGGAGATCGCGGGCATCGAGACGAAGATTCCGTTCAAGACGTATCCGGACGGCTTTCCGGCGGCATTCATGGAGCAGTTCGAGAGAGCCATCGGCCGCAGCACCCTCGGCAATAAGGTCGCTTCCGGTACGGACATCATCGATGAACTCGGCGACGAACACGAAGCGACCGGCAGCCCGATCATCTATACCTCTGCCGACAGCGTCTTTCAGGTCGCCGCAAATGTGGATGTGATCCCGCTCGAAGAGTTATACCGCATCTGTCAGACTGCCCGCGATATGCTGGTCGGCGAATACGCATGCTGCAGAGTCATCGCACGGCCTTACAAGATCATCGACGGCAAACGTGTGCGCACGTCGGACCGTCATGATTATTCCGTCGATCCGCATGCGCCGACGATGCTCGACCATATCAAAGAAGCCGGCAAGACCGTATATGCAGTCGGCAAGATCCGCGATATCTTCAACGGGCAGGGCATTACGGAAAGCGTTCACACAGAGAGCAATCTGGACGGTGTCGCCAAGACGGTCGATGCGATGCAGAATGCATTCGAAGGACTCCTGTTCACCAATCTGGTAGACTTCGACAGCAAGTTCGGACATCGGCGCGACCCGATTGGATACGGAAAAGCGATCGAGGAATTCGACGCGGCGCTGCCCGGCATCCTGGAGGCAATGAAAGAGGATGATATTCTGATGCTCACGGCCGATCACGGCAACGATCCCATCCATGCCGGCTTCAATCACACGCGGGAATACATCCCGTTCGTCGCTTACGGCAGGCATATCAAAGAAGGATACGATCTAGGGATCCGTTCTACATACGGCGATATCGGCCAGACGATCTGTGACATCCTCGGTGCAAAGCCGACAGCGATCGGCACCAGTTTCAAGGAAGAGATCATGCTGTAACGCCGGTTTTTCAACGCGTTTAAGAAATTGCCATAATTTGTCATTTGTGATAAAATTCCTTCGAAGCAGCTCTTGACACAGTATCGCAGCTGATGTACTATAAATACGAACAAATGTTCTTTTTATGGAGGAAACCATGGCAACGAATAAATCTAAAGAAATCATCGACATCAACGCGACACGCGAGGAGCGCGAGAAAGCGCTCGAGGCTGCGCTCAACCAGATCGAAAAACAATATGGTAAAGGGGCTGTCATGCGCCTTGGCGATGACAATGCGCGGATGAACGTGGAAGCGATCCCGACCGGTTCGATCACGCTCGACATCGCGACCGGTATCGGCGGGATCCCGAAGGGCAGAGTCACCGAGATCTACGGTCCGGAGTCATCCGGTAAAACGACCCTGACGCTGCACATCATCGCGGAAGCACAGAAAAAGGGCGGCAAAGCAGCGTTCATCGATGCGGAACACGCGCTCGATCCGGAATATGCCGCTAAACTCGGCGTAAATGTTGATGAACTCCTCGTCTCCCAGCCCGATTCGGGCGAGCAGGCACTTGAGATCTGCGAAATGCTGGTCCGCAGCGGCGCACTCGACGTCGTAGTGATCGACTCTGTCGCGGCGCTCGTTCCGAAGGGCGAGATCCAGGGGGATATGGGCGACAGTTTTATCGGTCTGCAGGCCAGACTGATGTCGCAGGCTCTGCGCAAAATGACCAGTGTGATCAACCGTTCAAACTGCGCGGTCATCTTCATCAATCAGCTCCGCGAAAAGGTCGGCGTCATGTTCGGCAATCCGGAAGTCACAACGGGCGGAAGAGCACTCAAGTTCTATTCGTCGATGCGCATCGACGTGCGCAGGATCGAATCGATCAAGGTCGGCGACCAGATGGTCGGCAACCACACCCGCGCAAAGATCGTTAAGAATAAAGTCGCGCCGCCGTTCAAGTCCGCCGAGTTCGACATTATGTACGGCGAAGGGATCTCAAGGGAAGGCAACGTGCTCGACGCAGCGATCGAACGCGACATCGTACAGAAATCCGGTTCCTGGTTCAGCTATAATGGCGACCGCATCGGACAGGGAAGAGAGAATGCGAAAGGGTTCCTCAAAGCCAATCCGGAGATCATCGCTGAGATCGAGCAGAAAGTCTACGATACGCTCCGCGAGAAGAAAGAAGGCGAAAAGGACGCCCCCTCAAAGAATGCGGACGGGCTCCGCGTAGATGAAGACGGCGTCATCGTAGATATGTGATAAAGAAGAACACGAGCGCGGGGAACTGTCCCCGCGCTTTATTTTTATTGCCTCCTTTCTGAATATGGTATGATACATATGTTATGAGCAATGGTCTTTACATACATATCCCATACTGCAGACAAAAGTGCGGGTATTGCGGATTCGTATCCTATCCGGTCCGGGAGGGCGGCGTCCCCGGTGATTTCACAAACTGTCTTTTCCGGGAGATGGCGCTTTATCATGCCGGAACAGAGAACTGTCCGGTCGATACTGTCTTTATCGGCGGCGGCACACCGTCCCTTTTGACGCCGGTACAGTTCAGTGAACTGATGAGCCGCACCAGGCAGCACTTTTCCGTTACACAGGATGCGGAGATCACATGCGAAGCAAATCCGGATTCCCTGACGGAAGATCTCCTTTCCGCTATGCGTGAGAACGGCGTCACCCGTCTTTCGGTCGGCGCCCAGTCACTCGATGACGGCCTGCTTGGAACGCTGGGGAGGATCCATGACCGCAGGGGATTCCTTACGGCATATGAAAGAGCTGTCTCGGCGGGATTTGACAACATCAACATCGATCTGATGTTCGGAATCCCCGGGCAGACGCATGCGCAGTGGATGACAACGCTCAAAGAAGTGACTGCCCTCAAACCGGCGCATCTTTCCGTATATACGATCCAGCTGGAAGAAGGGACGCCTTTTTATGAAGCCTACAAAGACGGCAGGCTTGATCTGCCGCCGTATGCGCTGGACCGCCGCATGTATCATGATGCCAAAGCGCTGCTGGAAGAATGCGGATACGAGCATTATGAGATCTCCAATTTTGCATTGCCCGGAAAAGCCTGCCGGCACAATCTGAAATACTGGGCCATGGAGCCTTTCATCGGGCTCGGCCCGGCTGCCGCTTCCTATTTTGATGGCTGCAGGTATCAGAACCCGCCGGATCTTCACAGCTGGAGCCGCATGATCGAAGGTGGCCGCACTGCTTTGGACAGTGCTTCACCGGAAAGCGCGGACGATGCTATGGAGATATTCTGCTTTACAGCGCTCAGGACAAGACAGGGACTCGACACCGAGCGGTTCCTGAAGCGGTTCGGAAAGGCGGTGGAAGAAGCCTACCGCAGCGATCCGCCGCCTGTCAGCAAATGGATCCGTGACGGGTTGATCGTCCGGGAAGGCAGCTGCCTGCGTCTGACGGAGGAAGGCATCGCCGTCTCCAATGAGATCATGAGCGCCTTCATGCGGGGAACAGATGCACCGGACCATCCCGCATGATATACTTGATACAGGACACACAACTGTGACCGGCTACATACACTGTCAGCTATTTCTTACGTGCGGCATGATCCGCGGGGTATAGATATGAAGCAATACATGATGGCGATCGACCAGGGAACGACGAGCTCCCGGTGCGTTCTTTATAACAAGAAAGGGGCCATGGTGAGCATGGCGCAGAAAGAGTTCAGGCAGATCTATCCGCAGGCCGGCTGGGTGGAGCACGATGCCATGGAGATCTGGCAGACACAGCTGCTTGTCTGCCGGGAAGCGCTTGCCAAGATCGGTGCCTTCTGGGATGATATCGCTGCGATCGGGATCACCAACCAGCGTGAAACGACGGTCGTCTGGGACAGGAACACGGGAAAGCCGGTCTATAACGCGATCGTATGGCAGTGCCGCAGGACCGCCGATCTCTGCAACGAGATCGGGACGGATGAGGTGAAAGAAATGATCCGGGAGAAGACTGGTCTGATCCTCGATCCGTACTTTTCCGGCACAAAGATCAAATGGATCCTGGACCATGTGGACGGCGCGCGGGAACGCGCGGAGGCAGGCGATCTGCTCTTCGGGACCATCGAGACCTGGCTCATCTGGAACCTCACCGGCGGAAGGGTCCATGTCACGGATCATTCCAACGCTGCCCGCACGATGCTCTTCAATATCCACACTCTGCAGTGGGATGAAGAACTGCTCTCGCTGCTCGGCATCCCGGCATCCATGCTGCCTGAGCCGGTCGAAAACAGCGTTTTCTACGGCGAGACCGACGAGACCATGTTCGGCGGTCCGGTCCCCATCACCGGCGCGGCAGGCGACCAGCAGGCAGCGCTCTTCGGACAGCTCTGTTTTGAGGAGCAGGAAGGGAAAATGACCTACGGGACAGGCGGTTTTATGCTGCTCAATACGGGAGACACTGTCGTAAAATCCGCAAACGGACTCCTGTCAACAGTCGGCTGGACGCTGAACGGCAGAACGACGTATGCGATGGAGGGCTCGATCTTCGTGGAAGGCGCGGTCATCCAGTGGCTGCGCGATGAACTCGGTATTCTGAAGAGCGCCTCCGAATCCGAAACCCTTGCCACCTCTGTCGCGGATAACGACGGCGTCTATCTGGTTCCTGCTTTTACAGGGCTTGGCGCACCGCACTGGGATCCGTTCGCAAGAGGGACGATCTGCGGCCTCACAAGAGGCACCAAACGCGCGCACATCGTACGCGCAGCGCTGGAATCGATGGCTTACCAGACAGTCGATCTGTCCAACGCGATGAAAGACGATCTTGGGCATCCGCTCAAGACATTTAAAGTGGACGGCGGCGCCTGCGCCAACGATTTCCTGATGCAGATCCAGGCGGACCTGCTCGCCACCCCCGTTGTCAGACCGGCTGTTGTGGAGACGACTTCTCTCGGAGCAGCTTATCTTGCGGGGCTTGCGGCAGGGTACTGGGAAGGCCTTGACGAGATCAAAGAAAATGAGCAGATAGACCGGATCTTTACACCGGCGATGGCTGCGGACATGCGCGGCGAAATGCTTGAAAACTGGCATGAAGCGGTCAGAAGAGCAGGGGGCTGGGTGCGCGGATGACGCCCCTCAGCGATTCCGTTTCATCAACTTAACAACTGTTCCAAATACATTGCCCGCAAGAGCCTGAAATCTTCCTAAAAGGTGTTGACAGACTACCTTGCGGGCATTATATTAAGTATAGGTTAGCACTCACGTGTGATGAGTGCTAATACCAAAAGAGGTGAGACCATGGATTTGAATGAAAGAAAACTAAAGGTGCTGCAGGCGATCATCAGTGATTTTGTCGCCACCGCAGAACCTGTTGGATCCAGGACCCTGACCAGAAAGTACGATCTGGGCTTCAGCCCCGCTACGATCCGTAATGAGATGGCGGACCTCGAAGAGATGGGGTATCTGACCCATCCGCACACTTCTGCAGGCCGCATCCCGTCCGAGAAAGCCTATCGCCTGTATGTCAATGAACTGATGAAGCGGCAGGAACTGACCAAAGCGGAGAAGGACGCGATTTCCTCGCAGCTGATGGCCAACTTCGATGAACTGGACAAGACGATAGAGCACGCCGCTCATATTCTCTCGGAGATCACCCGGCTCACCGCGTTCGCTATGACACCGCGTAAAGAGCAGGACGTTATCAAGTACATCAGGCTGCTGCCGGTAGACGAACACACCGTTGTACTGATGATCGTATCCGAAAGCGGCAAGATCTCCAATCAGTCGCTCCGGATCATGCAGGGCTATCAGGAAGAAACGCTGGATATGCTCTCGAAGTCGTTCACGTATTCCTATAAAGGGAAGACGCTCAGCGAAGCCATCAAGATGGACATCATCCGGGATTTCGAGTCCGACATCGAGATGATGCGCCTTGTGCAGGACAACGTCATGCCGCATCTGATGCGCACATTCGAGGATATGCTCAACATCAACCTTTATCTGGACGGCTACTCGAACATCTTCGATCTTCCGGAATACAGCGACATCAGCAGGGCACGCATGTTCCTGAATATGCTCAACCGCAAGGACGCCATGACCGATGAACTCATCAGAAGAGGCGAAGGTCTGACGATCACGATCGGTGACGAAAACGACATCGAAGACATGAAAGACTGCAGCCTGATCACCGCGACGTACCACATCGACGGCAAACTGGTCGGCAGGATCGGCGTGATCGGACCGACGCGTATGAAATACGGCAAGATCGCATCGGTCGTTGAATACCTGACAGACAACCTGAATAACGCATTTACTTTGCCGGGAGGACAGAATGACAAAGAGCAAGAAAGATAAAGAAGACGTCCTGAAGAAGGATCCTGCCGAAGAAACGCCGGAACAGACCGCGGAAGAAGGATCCTGCGAAGAGCAGGACAGTCAGGAAACCGCAGATCCCAAAGGGGCGGAAGCTGATGCGGCGAAGCCGGAAGAGACAGCCGGGGAACCGGACTCTGAGGACCGGGCGAAAGAAGAACAGGAAGAGCCTATGAAAGACCAGTATCTGCGTCTGATGGCAGACTTCCAGAATTACAAGCGCCGCGTCGCCAAAGAAAGAGAAGAGACCCGTGCTTATGCCAACGAAAAGATCGTCACGGAACTTCTGACCGTCCTCGACAACTTCGACCGCGCCATGGAGCATGACGCGGATGAAGGCTTTAAGGAGGGCATGCAGATGATCCTCGATCAGTTCAACAACGTACTCAAGCACGCAGGCGTTGAAGAAATCGCGGCAGAAAAAGAAGTGTTTGATCCCAATGTCCACAATGCGGTCATGATGGAGGACACCGATGAAGTCGAGAGCGGCTGCGTTTCCTGCGTCCTTCAGAAAGGCTACAAACTCAACGGCAAGGTGATCCGCCCGTCGATGGTCAAAGTGGCCAACTAAACAAATGATTTCAAAGCCGTCACGGCTATTGAGATAAACCAAACTGTGAATAAGAAAAGAAACCACCAAGTTTATCAAAAGCAAAGGAGATACTAGCAATGGGAAAAGTTATCGGCATCGACCTGGGAACCACTAACAGCTGCGTCGCAGTTCTGGAAGGCGGCGATCCCGTCGTCATCACCAACTCGGAAGGAGCCAGAACGACTCCGTCCGTCGTCAGTTTTTCGAAGACCGGCGAACGCCTCGTCGGTGAAACGGCCAAGAGACAGGCTGTCACCAACCCGGAAAGAACGATCGCATCCATCAAACGCCACATGGGTGAGAGCTACACCGTCCAGATCGACGGCAAGAACTACACCCCGCAGGACATCTCCGCGATGATCCTGGCCAAACTGAAGACCGATGCGGAAGCCTATCTGGGCGGCCCGGTCACAGAAGCTGTCATCACCGTTCCGGCATACTTCACGGACAGCCAGAAGCAGGCGACCAAAGATGCCGGCCGCATCGCGGGTCTGGATGTCAAGCGCATCATCAACGAGCCGACAGCCGCAGCGCTGGCGTACGGGCTCGACAAAGAAGAAACCAACCAGAAAGTCCTCGTCTACGACCTGGGCGGCGGCACGTTCGACGTCTCCGTCATGGAACTCGGTGACGGTGTCTTCGAGGTACTCGCTACGAACGGCAACAACAAGCTCGGCGGTGACGACTTCGATGAAAAACTCCTCAACTACATGGCGGATGAATTCGGCAAAGAGAACGGCATCGATCTGAGACAGGACAAAATGGCGCTGCAGAGACTGAAGGAAGCGGCGGAGAAAGCTAAGAAGGAACTCTCCAGTGCGACCACAACGAACGTCAACCTGCCGTTCATCACGGTCAACCAGAACGGTCCGCTCCACATGAACATGGACATCACAAGAGCCAAGTTCGATCAGCTGACAGAAGATCTGGTCAACGCAACGGTCGAACCGATGAGAAAGGCGATGGCAGATGCGGGCGTTACCAACAACGATATCTCCAAAGTCATCCTTGTTGGCGGCAGCACGCGTATCCCGGCCGTACAGGAAGCTGTCAAGCGCATCACCGGCAAAGAGCCGTTCAAGGGTGTCAACCCTGATGAATGCGTTGCGATCGGTGCGGCGATCCAGGCAGGCGTTCTGACCGGCGAGGTCAACGACATCCTGCTGCTCGACGTCACACCGCTGTCCCTGTCCATCGAAACACTCGGCGGCGTTGCTACCAAACTGATCGAGCGCAACACCACGATCCCGACGAAGAAGAGCCAGATCTTCTCGACCGCGGCGGACAACCAGACGGCAGTCGACATCCACGTCATGCAGGGCGAACGTGAAATGGCGAGCGGCAACACGACGCTCGGACGCTTCCAGCTCACCGGTATCCCGCCGGCACCGCGCGGCATTCCGCAGATCGAAGTCACATTTGATATCGACGCCAACGGCATCGTAAATGTCAGCGCGAAGGATCTCGGCACCGGTAAGAGCCAGCAGATCACCATTACTTCCTCCACCAAACTGTCCGAGGACGAGATCAACGCAAAAGTCAAGGAAGCGGAACAGTATGCGGCGGAAGATAAACAGCGCAAGGAAGAAATCGAGATCCGCAACCAGGCGGAAACGCTCATCTATGAGACAGAGAAGAACCTGAAGGAACTCGACGGCATGCTGTCCGATGATGAAAAAGCAAAGATCACCCAGGCTAAGGAAGACCTGCAGGCGGTCATGAACAACGGCACTGTCGACGACATCAAAGCGAAGACCGAAGCGCTGACAGAGCAGTTCCACACGATCTCCGCGAAGATGTACGAAAAAGCGCAGCAACAGCAGGCAGCGCAGCAGGGCGCGAACATGGGCCAGGATCCCAACATGGGCAACGCCGGTCAGAACCCCGGCGCAGGCCAGCAGAACGCGCAGGACGACAACGTCGTCGATGCGGACTTCGAAGTTGTGGACGATGACAACTAATCCGAACAAAGCAAGTGATAATCAACAGGAGGGGCCGCTTGCGGCCCCTCACAGCACGTAAACAGCAGGACCTGATCAATGGCAGAGAAGAGAGATTACTATGAGGTGCTCGGCCTTAAAAAAGGCGCGAGCGAGGATGAGATCAAAAAGGCTTACCGCAAGATGGCCATGAAATATCATCCTGACCGCAACCCGGACAACAAAGAGGCGGAAGAACGCTTCAAGGAAGTGAACGAAGCCTACAGTGTACTGGGCGATCCGGACAAAAAATCAAAATATGACAGGTTCGGCCATGCAGGTGTCGATCCGAATGCCGGGTTTGGCGGCGCCGGCGGATTTGGCGCCGGCGGATTCGGCGGCTTTGAAGACATTTTTGACATGTTCGGCGGGATGTTCGGAGGCGGCGGTGCGAGAGGGTTCTCCCAGCAGCGCAATAACGGTCCGCAGCGCGGCCGCGATATGCAGCACGCGATGTCGATCACATTCGACGAAGCAGTCACCGGCACAAAGAAAAAGGTCCGCCTGAACAAGTTCGTCCAGTGTGAACACTGCAGCGGTTCCGGTGCAGAACCCGGCTCCAGCAAATCCACGTGCCCGAAGTGCGGCGGCAGCGGCGAAGTCCACACACAGCAGCGGACGGCATTTGGCGTTTTCCAGAGCGTCGCGCCTTGCGACAGGTGCAACGGGACCGGTGAGATCATCGAGAAACCCTGCAGCGAATGCCGCGGCGCCGGCAGGATCAAAAAGCAGGTCACGCTCAACATCACCATCCCGGCCGGCGTGGACGACGGCAGCGTCATCACGCTGAGAGGACAGGGAGAGATGGGGCAGCGCGGCGGCGGTCCCGGCGACCTGTATGTTGTTCTGGATGTCGGCAGCCATCCGGTCTTCAGAAGACGCGGCAAAGACCTGCAGATCGAGATCCCGATCTCCTTCAATCAGGCGGCGCTCGGCGATGACATCACCGTGCCGACACCGTATGACAAGGTTTCCTACAAGATCCCGGCCGGCACGCAGCCGGATACGGTATTCCGTCTGAAAGGGAAGGGTATGCCGATCCCGAACACAGAGAAGAAGGGCGATCTGTACGTCAAAGTCAAACTGGAAGTGCCGAATAAACTCAACGGCAAACAGAAAAAAGCCATCGAGGAGATGGGGAACATCGTTACACAGGAATGCTATAAAGAAAAGAGCAAATTCAGCGATCTGCTGAAAAATCTGTTCAAATAGCATCCTCGTCCATAAGCAGCAAAAGAAAGGCGCAGAAACGGATTCTGCGCCTTTTAGAATGCCTTTCTCCGCCTGGCGGAGGGCCGCTGCCGGACCGGCAGTAAAAGAGCGGCTGCGCTTTTCAGCACAGCCGCTCTGCAATCACACGGAATGGATCTCTGGTTATTCACATTTACTATTTGCCTTGCTTCTTGAGGCGTTTTTCTTCTTTGTAGATCGGAAGCTGTTCGCCATAGAAGTCGTCCCTGATCTTGACGATCTGTTTGAACATGACGAGCAGACCAATCAGGTTCGGGTAGATGATGAGGCCGTTGACAGTGTCAGCGATATCCCATACAACACCCAGTGTGCTGTAAGCACCGACGAACATCAGAGCGATCCAGAGGACGAGGATGACCTTGTCACTCTTGTTGCCGAAGATGTAAGCCGCAGCTTTCTGCGCGTAGTTGTAGTAAGTGATCAGGCAGGAATAGCCGAACAGGATCGCTGCCGCGAATACGATGTAATGCCCGAAGTGGCCGGGAAGGCCGGTATCAAAGGCATACATGGTCAGCGCAACGCCGTCCTTGCCGCAATCCCACACGCCGGTCAGCATGATCGAAAGACCGGTGATGGAGCAGACCAGGATCGTGTCGACGAAGACTTCGAGCGGTCCCCAGACTGCCTGCTCGCCGGGAGTGTTGACTCTCGCGGAGGAGTGGGTGATACCTGCGGAACCAAGACCAGCTTCGTTGGAGAAGATGCCTCTCGCAAATCCGTAACGCATGCAGGTGACAACGGTCATACCGGCCGCGCCGCCGAAAGCAGCCTGCGGATCGAACGCGTAAACAACGATCTCTTTGATCGCTTCGGGAAGCGATGTGATATTGAACAGAATGATCAGGATACCGCCGAGGATGTAGGCACCAGCCATGAAGGGCGACAGGAATTCGCAGACCTTACCGATACGCTTGATACCGCCGAAGATGACGATTGCTGTAAAGACTGCGTAGACACCGCCGATCACTGCCCAGTGTCCGCCGCCCAGGATCTCCTGGGTAGCAAGTACCATCGTGTTGGTATCGACGACGCAGCAGACGATGAAGCTATAGAATACGATCATGATTGCGACTACGACACCGAGCCAGGGAGCATGAAGTCCCTTTGCCAGGTAATACATCGGGCCGCCTGCATAAGAGCCGTCGGGTTTCTGTTCACGATACTTGATGCCAAGTGCGATTTCGCCGAACTTGGTCGCCATGCCGACAAACGCAGCGACGATCATCCAGAACAGAGCGCCGGGACCGCCGGATACGAGCGCTGTTGCGCAGCCGGCAATGTTACCGGAGCCGACAACTGCGGAAATCGAGGTCATGGCTGCCTGGAAAGAGGTGATGTCGCCGTCACCAGCCTGGCTTTCCCGTCCTTTTTTGGACAGGGCTTTGACGTAAGTGCTGTGGATCAGGAATCCAATGTTGCGGAACTGGATGCCTTTCAGAACGATGGTGAGGAACAGGCCTACACCAAGGATCATCAGGATCGTCGGAAGTCCCCATACAAAACCATTGACTACGCCATTGATTTCAGAAATTTTATCCATTACTCCACCCCCTTTGATAGATACGGATAAAACTACCGTGTGATTGATAGGAAAATGAGTCCGGCTAAGGGTATTGATGCCACCAGACTGTAATCCTTCTTTTATTTTATTGTATTAAAGCGCATAAGTAAACTACAAATATAGAAATATGGGTTTCTCCGAACCTTATCTATTCCCAAAAAATCGCCGCAGTTAATGCAATGAAGGGGAGGATATGGTATTATAAAGTGATTAATTATGGAGTGAAATCATGGCAAAAGAAAACCGCGCCCGCATCGAATCAGACGAATACATCCACGACGACAATCTTGGTCAGCTCAAGATCGCAGACTCGGTCATCGCTGTCTGTGCGATCAACGCCGTGCTGAAGGTCAGCGGCGTCGCCGGACTGACCGGCGGTATCACCGACAGCATCCAGGAAAGCCTCCTGGGCAGAGAATCCATGTCCAAAGGCGTCAAAGTCGATCAGACGGAGGACGGCATCAACCTGGACATCTATCTGGTCGTTTATTACGGCGTCAAGATCCCCGAAGTCGCCTGGGATATCCAGAATGCGGTCAAGCGCGAGGTAGAGTCCATGACCGATAAAAAGGTCGCCAGAGTCAACATCCATGTGCAGGGCGTCACGACGCCGGAGAAAGGAACACAGCATGAGTAAACGGGACGCCGCAACAGATACAAGACGGAAGGCCAGAGAACTGCTGATGCAGATCGCTTTCCAGATGGAAGCGCAGCAGGATACCACCGATGCACCGCTGTTCACGCATCTGCGCGATAAAAAGATCAACAGCGATCTTGAGGCATACGTTGTCAGCACCTATCACAAACTGGTGCTCCACCTTGATGAGATCGATGCAGAGATCAAAAAATACGCGAAAGGCTGGTCGGTCAGCCGGCTGCCGAAAGCGGAACTGGCGATCCTGCGCGTCGCGATCTGCGAGATCATGTTCGTCGACGACATGCCGGACGCTGTCGTTTGTAATGAAGCAGTCGAACTGGCCAAACTGTACGGCGAGGAAAAAGCCCCATCCTATATCAACGGGATCCTGGGCACCCTGATCCGCAGCCGGGACGAGGCGGCGCAGGATGCATAGCAGCCGCTGCGGGCTCGTTCTGGGCATCGATACAAGCAACTATACGACGTCGATGGCACTTGCCGCGCCGGATGGTACGATCGTCCGTGAAGAGCGGCAGCTTCTGACCGTCAGACAGGGGGAGCGGGGGCTCAGACAGCAGGAAGCGCTTTTCCAGCACGTGCAGAATTTCCCCGCGCTTTCCGAAGCCCTGTTCAGGGGCATCGACCCTGCCCGGATCCGTGCAGTCAGCGTTTCAGAGCGTCCGAGGCCTGTCGAAGGGTCCTATATGCCTTGTTTCACGGCGGGCGTATCCCTTGGCCGTTCCCTGGCGGCAGCACGGCATGTGCCTTGTTATGCGTTTTCCCATCAGGAAGGGCATATCGAAGCAGCCTGGCCGTCCTATGAGAGACCGGCCGGAACTGACAGTTTCTACGCGTTCCATATGAGCGGCGGGACCTGCGAGGTCCTGGAGGTCACAGAAGAATGCGAAGGCGGGCGGTTCCGCGGGTATGAGATCCGCATCATCGGCGGGACGAAAGACATTTCTTTCGGGCAGGTGCTGGACCGCATCGGCGTATTTCTCGGTATGGGTTTTCCCGCCGGGGCTGCGATGGACCGCATCGCCTGCCGGACGGAAACAGCGCCGGCAAAACTTCCCGCGCTAAAGGTAAAGGACCGCTTTGTCCATCTATCCGGGCTTGAAACAGCGATCCGCAGAGACCTGGGAGACAGGGAAACCGGCAGTCTCCTCGATCAGGACGCGGTCGCATCCGAACAAAAGGAAGCGGTCCTCCTCGCGCTCATGCAGACATTCGCGGGAGCGATCCGGCGTATGACGGAAGGGCTCAGTCCGGTGGTGCTGGTCGGCGGTGTCTCAGAGAGTACATATATCAGAAACGCGCTGGCAGACCGCGGCGGCTTCGTTTACGGGGCATCCGGCATGGGCCGGGACAACGCGGCGGGCATCGCCAGACTGGGAAGCAGAGTACTATGGCAAGAAGACCGATCAGCGTCTACCAATTAAACCAATATATCAAACGTTCGATCGAGACCGATCCGATCCTGCGCGACGTTGCCGTCCACGGGGAGATCTCAAGGATAACGTTCCAGAAGAACGGATACGTCTATTTCGATCTGAAAGACGAACGCAGTTCGGTCAGCTGCGCGATCTGGCAGGATCTTCGCGGTAAAGAACAGCTCGCTTCGGGCATGGAGGTCACCGTCTTCGGCAGGCTCAGCGTCTACGATGTACGCGGGACCTACACGCTGGCAGTGAATGGCTTTGAACTGGCCGGGGAAGGCGATCTGGCGATCGCGTTTGCCAGGCTGAAAAAGAAGCTTGCTGCGGAAGGACTGTTCGATCCGGAGAAGAAGAAACCGATCCCGCCGTTCCCGAAGCATATCGGTGTCGTGACGGCGCAGACCGGCGCGGCGATCCGTGACATCATCAGGATCATCACGGACCGCAACGACTATGTCGACATCCATCTGTTCCCGGTCTCCGTGCAGGGGCCTTCCGCCCCCGGAGAGATCGCGGCTGCCATCGATCTGGCAGACCGTGAGTACCCCTGGATCGATGTTCTGATCGTCGGACGGGGCGGCGGTTCAGAAGAGGATCTGGCGGCGTTTAATGAAGAGATCGTCGCGCGCAGCATTTATCGATGCCGCATTCCTGTGATCTCCGCCGTCGGCCATGAATCCGATATCGCCATTTCCGACTTCGTTGCCGACATGCGGGCGGCAACACCGACCGACGCTGCAAATATCGCTGTGCCGGATACGCATGAACTGCGCGGCCGGCTCGGCGAATTGAAAGAACGGATGGAACGGGACCTCCGCCGCCACCTCGCGGACGGGGAAAACCGCATGGCTGCCTGCAGCGTCCCGCTGCTCGGACAGATCCTGCGGGACCGCATCAGGATGCGGGAGGAACGGCTGAACGGACTGATCGAAAAACTGAAAGCGCTGGATCCCAAGCATACGCTCGAACGGGGCTATGTCATGGTCCGGGATCAGGATGGACATATCTGTCCGCGCGCCAAAGATCTTGCTCCCGGTCAGCGGATCGAGCTGCTCATGCAGGACGGAACGGCGGATGCCGAGGTCCTCAGTACTGCAGCAGGGAAGGAACAGGTGTGATATGGAGAACAAAGTGAGCTTCGAAGCATCGCTCGCGAAACTGGAGGAATACGCCCGCCGCATCAGCGACCCGTCGATCCCTCTGGAAGAGGCGATCCGCTGCTACGAAGAAGGTTTGAAAGAATACAATATCTGCAGATCTGTACTGGACGAAGCAAAACAAAAGATCGAAACGATCGGAGAGGAGAACCGTCATGATGGATGAGCACTATAAAAAATACCTGGAGATCATCAATGATCACATTCTCGACTTCCTGCCGGAGATTGACAATAAGAGTATTACGTTATATGACTCGATGAAATACTCCTTGATGGCAGGCGGCAAACGGCTCCGCCCCGTGCTGCTGCTCGGAGCCTGCGAGATGTGCGGCGGTGACGTCAGCGCGGCGATTCCGTACGCCTGTGCCATCGAGTATGTCCATACCTATTCTCTGATCCACGACGATCTTCCGTGTATGGACGATGACGACCTCAGACGCGGGATCGCAACGAACCACAAAGTATACGGCGAAGACATCGCGACGCTGGCAGGTGACGGTCTGCTCAATTCCGCCTTTGAAGCGATGTACCGTGATATGTTCCTGTACTTTGATGATCCCGGCGCGCTCAAGGCGCGTGTTCGGGCTGCCTACGAGATCGCAAAAGGTGCGGGCTGCACCGGAATGATCGCCGGTCAGGTCGCCGACGTGGAGTCGGAAGGCAAAGCCTGCTCTGCCGAGATGCTCGATTACATCCACCTGAACAAGACCGCGGCCCTTATTACTGCCGCGATCCGCGCAGGCGCCATGCTCGGCAATGCGGATCAGAAGCTGCTGGATGATCTGACGGACTATGCCGAGGCGATCGGTCTGGCTTTCCAGATCCAGGACGACATGCTCGATGTGACCGGCACGGTCGAAGAACTCGGCAAGAATGTCGGCATGGACAAAGAACTCAGCAAGACCACCTATCCGGGCGTACACGGGATGGAAGCTTCCAAAGCAAGGGCGGACGAA
>JAILFI010000205.1 GCA_024697655.1 Clostridiales bacterium | reverse complement strand
ATCTCCGACTATGTCACATACTACAACAACGAGCGCCCTGCTTATGCCTTGCAATACAAAAGCCCTGTCCAATACAGAATTGAACAAGGCTTCGGTTAGTGCTTTTTTTAACTGTCTACTTTCGCTTGACTAGTTCACCTTACCGGCGCGGCTTTTGATTCTGTACTTTCTACAGTTCTTCTTCGATGTTTTCGGGATGGAGATCTTCAGATGAAACCGCACCGAACGGTTCCGCGTCGCCTGCCGCTTCTTCGAACTGTTCGAGGTCGCCTTTTTCATCCATGATCTCGAAGTCTTCCAGATCGTCCTGTTCCGCTGCGGCGCGCAGCTCACGGACACGCTTTTCGTACTCTTCGAATTCGGAGAAGTCATCGTCCTCGCCTTCAAAGTCGATCCCGGCGGGTTCGGGTTCTTCATCCTCTTCTTCGTACTCTTCGCCGTCTTCATCCTCGTCGTCGATGTATTCCTCCTCATCTTCGCGCTCTTCGAGCAGCCGGATGCGCTCCGCTTCGACGAATTCTTTATACTCTTCGGATTTGAGCGCCAGAGAGAGTTTGTAGAGGATGTAGATGAGCAGGATCATCACACCGACCGTGATGAGCGCCTCGAACCGGTCTTCCATGTCGGGGAAGAATGTCCGGAAGAAGATGCCGCAGGCGCCGATGCTGACCATCGCGCAGCCCAGCATGCCGAGGATGACGATAACACGGACTCCTGTTCCCCGGAGTTTATTGATGAGGACTTCCGCTTTTGTGTAGCGGATGATGCCGATCATGACCCCGATCAGGATGGCGCCGACGATTATCAGAATAACACGTGACATAGATATCTGTTCCTTTCCGCCGGCCAAGGCAGCGCTTTCCGCACGCCGCAGCCCGGCAACATCTCATTTTATATGAACACAAAAGGGGTGTCAACTGCGGGCGGAATCGACAAACGTTGCGATTCCAAGTGCCGGGAGGCTTTGCAGTCGGCGGCGGACCTTGCCGGCACGGAAGAAAAACATAGAAAATGTCAATAAATTCCATGCACAGTATGTGGTTCTGTGCTATAATATACACGTCAAACAATGTGCAGATCAGAAAAGGGGCCGGTCAGACAATGAGAGAGAATCAAGACAAGAAAATGGAAAAATGGTCCGCGGAGATCGATGTGCTGACAGTGCTCAAAGAGTCACTGGAGGAATTCGCGGAACTGAAAGATGCCAAAGGGGAAAAAGAGAAGATCGACATCCTGAACGCGAAGATCGCCAACCTGATCGAGGACAACTCCTGGATCCGCATGGAATGGAGCGTTGTCAAGCGCGGCAAGCAGTCCAGGCAGGAAGGCATTGACAAACTGGCGCAGAAGATCAAAGACCGGCAGAAGAAGATCGCCGCGCAGGTGAAGAAGGCGGAAGAAGCCGACCCGGTTCCGGCGGACATCGACGCGGAGAAACTGCAGGCGGAGTGCGCAGAGGGCGCCCATTACTTCCACTGGGCATACGGTGAGGTCGAAGTGCTCGCGATCGAAGGGGATTATGTATATGTTAAGCTCCTCGACCGCAAGGGAGTCCGGGACGGCTGGATGGAAAAGAACAACGCAGTGGTGAGCACCGGAGACGGTCTCGAAGAAGTCAAGGAATTCCCGCGCACAGCGATCGGCATCTGGCTGTTCCCGGATGCGAAAGATGTGCCGTCAGTAGAGGGGATCGAAAGCCACAAAGTGTTCAAAATATAAGCAGTCTTATGCAGCGCCCCGCAGGATCCGACCATCCCGCAGGGCGTTTTTGCATCTTCGGCCGGGAGTGACCGGCATCGATCGGAAGGAAAGAAAACTATGAAAGATATCTTTATCGCAGATCTTACCGTCGGACAGGAGTTCATGGGCTTCTTCATGATCCGTCAGCTGGCCGTCAAGAAGGCGTCCAACGGGCGCAACTATCTGGATCTGACGCTGGCGGACAAGACCGGGGAGATCTCTGCGAAAAAGTGGGATCTCGCGGACGAAGCGCTTGAGCGGGAGCGCCAGTACGGCCCCGGCAATGTCATCAAAGTAGCGGCGCAGGTCACGGAGTTCAAGGGCATGAAGCAACTCCGCGTGAGCCGCATCCGCATGACGAACAAGGAAGACAACATCGAGATCACCGACTACATCAAGGCGGCGCCGGAGTCCGGTGAGGCGATGTATGACTTTATCTACAGTGCTGCCATGGACATGGCGGATCTCGATCTGGCAAAACTCTGCACGAGCCAGCTGGAGAAGTACAAGGAAAAGCTGCTGTACTATCCGGCGGCCTCCAAGAATCACCACGCTGAGATGTGCGGTCTGCTGTGGCACATGAAGCGCATGCTGCTGTCCGGACAGGCACTGTGCAAAGTCTACACCAATCTGGATCCGGATCTCGTCGCGGCCGGCGTCATCCTGCACGACCTGCAGAAGACGACTGAGATCCTGTCCGATGAGCTGGGTGTCAGCGAAGGCTACTCCTTCGAGGGAAAGATGCTGGGGCATCTGGTCCTCGGCGTGCGCGAACTCGACAAGGACATGACCGCGCTGCAGTTCGACGCGGAAAAGAAGATCATGATCGAGCATATGATCCTGTCGCATCATTATGAGCCTGAATTCGGCAGCCCGGTGCGGCCGCTGTTCCCGGAAGCGGAGATGCTCCACTATCTGGATGTGATCGATGCCAAGATGTACGACATGGAAGACGCGCTGCTCGGTGTCGCGCCCGGGGAGTTCAGCGAACGGGTGTGGACACTCAATAACCGCAATATCTACAAGAGAAAGAACGGATGACAGCAAAGACCGAGGTCCGGGGGCAGGTCACGGCTGTTCGGTACCGCAAGGGGACCTTCACGATCGCCGTCGTCGACGCGGCTGAGGAAACGGTCTCCGTGCTCGGCGACATGCTGGACTGCATGATCGGCCGTGAATACGTTTTCCGGGGAGAATACAGTTACAACGCAAAATTCGGCAAACAGTTCCGCTTTACGGAATACGAAGAATCCGCACCGGAGGATACGGACGGGATCATCGCGTTCCTCTCTTCGGGTATGATCAAAGGCATCGGGCCGAAGAAAGCGGCGGCGATCGCCGCGAAGTTCGGTATGGACACTTTTGAGATCCTGCAGGAATCACCGGCGCGGCTGGCGGAAGTCAGCGGCATCAGCCTCGAGAAGGCGCTCGACATCGGCAGGGTCTACAAAGAGCATCAGGAATTCGCCGATGTGACCGTCGAACTGCAGAAGATGGGGATCGGGGTCAGCTACGCGGTGCGTCTGTACGAAATGTACGGAGCAGCAGCGCCGGATGCCGTCCGGGAGGATCCGTTCCAGCTGGTCGACGATATCGAAGGGATCGGATTCAAACGGGCGGACGAGATCGCGAAAAAAGTAGGTTTGCCGCCGGATGACGATGGGCGGATCCGCTGCGGGATCAACGTCCTGCTTTCCTATGCCGTCGGGGAGGGGCATACGTTCCTGCCGCGGGAAGAACTCGTGGAGCGTGCAGCGGGGATGCTGGACGTGCCGCGGGAGACCGTCGACGAGCGGCTTGTCGCGATGGTCTTTGAGGGAGATCTGAAAGTGGATGCGCTGCACGGCTGGGAAGTTGTCTACCCGCCGGTTTTCCACACCGCCGAACGGTATGTGGCGAACAAACTCAGCCTGCTGGCGGAGGAGCAGATGCGGCCCCTCGGCGCGGATGCGGATTCGCTGATCGACATGGCTCAGCGGGAGCTTGGCATCACCTTCAGCGCGGAGCAGCGCCGGGCGATCCTGGACTGCCTCGACAACGGGGTGCTGGTCATCACCGGCGGCCCGGGTACAGGCAAGACTACGATCATCAACGGTATTCTCCGCATCTTCCGGGACAACGGCGTGAAGACCGCGCTGGCTGCGCCCACCGGCCGGGCGGCCAAGCGCATCACCGAGACGACCGGTCATGAAGCGTCAACGCTCCACCGGCTCCTCGGGTATGCTTACGACGAAGGCACGCGGGATATGGTGTTCGGCAGGAACGAGAACGAACCGCTGGACTACGATGCGGTGATCGTCGACGAGGCGTCCATGATCGACCTGCTTCTGATGCAGGGGCTGCTCAAAGCGCTCCGGCCCGGCACCCGGCTCGTGCTGGTCGGCGACGCGGATCAGCTGCCGTCGGTCGGCGCCGGCAATGTCCTGGCGGACATCCTGCGCAGTGAGTACATCCACGCGGTCCGGCTGAAGGAGATCTTCCGGCAGGCACAGGAAAGCCTGATCGTCGTGAACGCCCACCGGATCGACAGGGGGGAGTATCCCGCCTGCAACGAAAAGGACGGCGATTTCTTCATGATGGAGCGGGCTTCCGAGGAGGAGATCCGGCAGACGATCGTCGATCTCGTGCGGGACAGGCTGCCCGCGCATTACGATCTGCACGATCCGCTGCAGGACATCCAGGTCATCACCCCGGCCAAAAAACGCGGGCTCGGTACGGTGCGCCTCAATGAATTGCTGCAGCAGGTCCTCAATCCGCCGGCGCCCGGTCTTAACGAGATCGAGGCTGCGGGCAGGACGTTCCGCGAGGGCGACAAGGTCATGCAGAACCGCAACGACTATCTGCTGGCGTGGCGGTCGGCAGACGACTTCTCCGAAGGGGAGGGCGTCTTCAACGGCGACGTCGGCTATATCTCGCATATCGATGAAGAGGAAGAGACCGTGACGGCTGTCTTCGATGACCGGTACGTCACGTACACATCCGATATCCTGGACGAACTGGAGCCGGCGTTCGCGGTGACAGTCCACAAGGCACAGGGGAGCGAGTTCCCCGTCGTTGTGATCCCGATGAGCTGGTTCCCGCCGGTCCTGGCGACGCGCAACCTGATCTACACGGCGATCACCCGCGCGAAATCGCTGGTCGTCATTGTCGGCATGCAGCGTTACCTCAACGCGATGGTGGACAACAACGAAGCCGCACACCGGTATTCCGGGCTGGCGGAACGGCTTGCGGCGATGATCCCGCCGGCGGAGGAGGATATCGATGCGCAGATGGATTGACGGACTGCAGGACCTGGTGTTCCCGCCGCAGCTGTACTGTCTGTCCTGCGGTGCGGTGATCGACGGCACGCGGACTTACGGACTCTGTGATGACTGTATCACGAAGTTCGGCTGGGCAGCAGGCAGGACCTGCGGCAAGTGCGGCAAACCGCTGCCTGAGACATCGGTGCACGGGATCTGCTACGACTGCCGGACGACAGACCACGCTTTTGATAAAGGATATACCTGTGCCTCATACGGATTGTATGAGCGGATGCTTATCTCCGAGTTCAAGGAGCGGGGCAAGGACTACATTGGCCGTACGATCGCGCAGATCATGGCGGACCGGATCGCCGGACTGCCGCTTTGCCCGGATCTCATCACCGCGGTGCCCGCGGGGAAGTGGAAGACCGCCCGGCGCGGCTACGACCAGACCGCAGTCGCAGCGGAGGTGCTGGCAAAAAAGACAGGCACGAGATATCTGGATCTGCTTGAGAGAACGCGTTATACAAAAACGATGCGCACGCTCGGAGCGGGGGAACGGCATCTCAACGTGCAGGGGGCTTTCAGCGTTCTTAAAGGAAAAGAGCGTATCATACCGGGGAAGACGGTCCTGCTGGTGGACGATGTCTACACCACAGGCAGCACGGTCGACGCCTGTGCTGCGGTGCTGAAAGCGGCCGGCGCTGCGTGTGTCGATGTACTGACGTTCGCTGCCGGGGCGGATGTACACCCGGTGTTGGAGGAAGAAGAGGAAAGGCCGGGAACCAGTCTTCCGGAAGTACAGAATAATGTACGAGAATTTACACAGAATGCCACATGAAGAGGCGATTCCGTGTTAGAATATTATCAAAGAAGAGCATATAGCAGTCGTTTGGGTCTGTGGTTGCAAGGCCATGCCAGCTGCGGGCGAAAGGTCCCACGTAAGCCGCGAGCAAGAGGCCGCGGTGATCATGGCGCAGTTTAGAAGTAAGTCCTCCGGGAAACCCGGGTCAAGGC
>JAILFI010000203.1 GCA_024697655.1 Clostridiales bacterium | reverse complement strand
AGGGCATCCACCGCTACGGCAGCGCCATCATCCCCATGGACGAGTCCCTCATCCTGACGGCCATCGACTTTTCCGGCAGATGTTATCTGGGGTTTGATCTGGACATCCCGACGGCGAAGGTCGGGACCTTCGACACGGAGCTGGTGGAAGAGTTCTGGATGGCCTTTGCCAGAAGCGCGGCGTGCAATCTGCACATCCGCAAACTCGCCGGGACCAATTCCCACCACATCATAGAGGGCGCCTTCAAGTCGGCGGCACGGTCCGCCCGGCAGGCAGCCAGCGTCGATACAGCTTTTGCAGATGAAATACCGTCCACGAAAGGAGTTCTATAGTGATAGCGATCATTGATTACGGCGTGGGGAATCTGTTTTCCCTGCAGAGTTCATGCAAATACATCGGGCAGGAAGCTGTCGTCACAGCGGATCCTGCGCTGATCGAAGCGGCAGACCAGATTATCCTGCCCGGCGTCGGCGCCTATGAGGACGCGGCGAAGAAACTGCGCGAGTCCGGAATGGCGGACATCGTAACAGCCCAGGCAAAAGCAGGAAAGCCCCTGATGGGCATCTGCCTCGGCATGCAGCTTCTCCTGGAGAAAAGCTATGAGTACGGCGAGCATGAAGGCCTCGGCCTCATCAAAGGCAATGTCGTGCCTATCAAGGGCGTGGCACCGGACTCTTATAAGATCCCGCACATCGGCTGGAACGCCCTCGAATTCCGGGGCCGCGCGGCAGAAGGCGCAGAACCGCTGTTCAAGTACATCAAAGAAGGGGATCACGTTTACTTCGTTCATTCCTACTACGCGACGGACTGCGCGGACAGCACCATCGCCGTGACCGAGTACGGTGCGGAACTGACGGCGGCCGTCGCCGACGGCAATGTTTACGGATGGCAGTTCCACCCGGAAAAGAGCGGCGCTGTCGGACTGAAGATCCTGCAGGCGTTCTGCGAACTGTAGAATAGGAGGCACATACGAATGAAGATATTCCCTGCCATCGACCTGTTTGACGGCAAAGCGGTACGGCTTTTGCGCGGCAAGTACGAGGACATGACCATATACAGCGACGATCCGCCGCAGATCGGAAGAGACTTCGCGGCGGCAGGAGCAGAATACATACACATCGTCGATCTGGAAGGCGCCAAGGACGGCACCACACCGAACTTCGATACGGTATGCCGGATCAAGGAAACCAGCGGATGCTTTTGCGAGATCGGCGGCGGCATCCGAAGCATGGATGTGATCCGCCGCTACATGGACGCCGGCATCGACCGGGTGATCCTGGGAACAGCGGCGGTGACAGACCGGGCGTTTCTGGAGGAAGCCGTCGCGGCGTACGGAGAGAAGATCGCCGTCGGCATCGACCTGAAGGACGGCTATGTGGCAATCAAGGGCTGGACGGAGAAGACCCAGCTGACGGCGGTTGACTTCTGCGAACAGATGCAGGCGCTGGGCGTGACGACCATCATCGTGACGGACATTTCCAAGGACGGCGCTATGAAAGGCACGAACCATGGGCTTTACGAGGAACTGTCCGCGCGGCTCGGAATGCAGCTGGTGGCGTCCGGCGGCGTATCGTCCATTGACGATGTGAAGCGGCTGGCCGCCCGGGGACTGTACGGCGCCATTATCGGCAAGGCGTACTACACAGGAGCCATTGACCTGAAAGAAGCGATCGCGGCGGCGGACGCTGCGCGATAGAGGAGGCAATATGATCACAAAGAGAATCATCCCCTGCCTGGATGTAAAAGACGGCAGGGTCGTCAAAGGAACCAAGTTCAAGGACCTGAATGATGTATCATCGCCGGTGGAACTGGCGAAGTTCTATACAGACGCCGGCGCGGATGAGCTGGTATTCTACGATATCACCGCGTCCAGCGACGGACGGAAGCTGTTCACGGAGATCCTGACTGAGACAGCGTCCAACGTATTTATCCCGCTGACAGTCGGCGGCGGCATCAGCACCATTGAAGACTTCGACCGGGTGCTCAAGTGCGGCGCGGACAAGGTCAGCGTCAACTCCGGCGCCATCCGGAATCCGTCCATCATCGGTGAAGCGGCCAGGCTCTACGGCGACCAGTGCGTCGTCCTGTCCGTGGACGTTTCCCTGATCGACGGGGTCTACCGGGTCTTCGCCAAGGGCGCCCGGGAGAACACCGGCATGGAAGCCATCGACTGGATCAAACGCTGCGTCGACGCAGGTGCCGGCGAGGTCGTCGTCAACTCCATCGATACGGACGGTGTGAAACAGGGCTTCGATATCCCGCTGCTGAAGGCTGTCTGCGATGCGGTCAACGTGCCGGTCATCGCCTCCGGCGGAGCGGGCTGCATCGAGGACTTCATCGAACTGTTCACCGAGATCCCCGACATCGATGCGGGACTGGCTGCGAGCATCTTCCACTTCAGGGAAGTGGAGATCGCGGACCTGAAAGAAGCAATGGCAAAAGCAGGAATACCGGCAAGACGCTAGCCCGGTAAACAACAGGAAGATAGACGTGAGGAGACGGACATAAGGAGATAGATATAAGGAGATAGGCGATGGGAGAAATGGTAAAAATAGAAGACGTGAAATTTGACGAGAAGGGGCTGGTGCCGGCGATCGTTGTCGATGTGGATACGAACGAGGTACTGACCCTGGCATATATGAATGAAGAGAGCCTGCGGATCTCTTTGGAAAAGAAGCTGACCTGTTTCTGGAGCCGCTCCCGGCAGGAACTGTGGCTCAAGGGTGAGACCAGCGGCAACTACCAGCACATCGTGTCCATCACAGCGGACTGCGACAGGGACGCGCTGGTGGTGAAGGTGAAACCGGACGGACCGGCCTGCCACCTGGGGACCTGGTCGTGCTTCGACTATCCGATGCTGGAAGCGGACGAATCCGCCACAGAAGAAGCGTCCGCAGGCCTTGATGCTGAGCCTGCATCGCCTATCGACGATACATTTTCCTATGAGGGATTGATGGAACTGATCCGCGGAAGGAAGACAGAGAAGAAGGAAGGCTCTTATACGACCTATCTGTTCGAGAAAGGGTTGGATAAGATCCTGAAGAAAGTTGGCGAGGAGTCGACTGAAGTCATCATTGCTGCAAAGGCAGAAGACAAAGCAGAGACCATTTACGAGATCGCAGACCTGGCGTACCACGTGATGGTGCTCATGGTGGAAGCGGGCATCTCGCTGGATGACATCACAGAGGAACTGGCGTCCCGCCATGTGATCGACCACAAGGTCAAGCAGGAGAAGATGACGAAATGAACTTCAGCAGATACTTGGAATTAAACAAAAACAGCCTGGCGGATTTCCACACCCACACATCATACTGCGATGG
>JAILFI010000200.1 GCA_024697655.1 Clostridiales bacterium | reverse complement strand
GGTATTGAACTCGAACAGATAGGGCGTTTCCGGGATGCTCAGCTGGGAAACGGTCCGGTACAGATCGCTGTCCACATCGTACCCTTTGAGATAGTTGCTCGCAAAGTAACCCTCGCTGTGCAGGAACCAGGCGGTCCCGATGGAGAGGACAAGCAGTGCGGCGGCGAGGATGACGGCGATCCGGCGCAGTTTGCGGCTCCGTTTTTTGCTGTCCCGCGACACGGTCATGATGTTTTCTTCCGCCTTTTTTTCGATGTTTTCGTGTTCGATGTCCTCGCCGGCGAGGAATTCGTTGAGCGAGATACCCAGCGCTGCGCAAAGGTCAGTGTAGACTGACACGTCGGGCAGGCAGACGCCCCGCTCCCACTTGGAGACGGACTTGTCGCTCATGCCGAGTTTTTCTGCCAGTTGTACCTGTGTCATGCCGAGCGCTTTGCGCTTTGCGGCGATGTATTTGCCGATCTTGACCTGGTCCATGATAGATTTCCTTTCCTGAGCCGCTCTTTCTGTGCTGTCTTGTGATTTTATTCTATAAAAAACACGCGTTGTGAACACCCCTCCAAAGTAGAATCGCAAAGAAAACAGGTATCCCGCCGGCGCGGGTTTAAGTTTTGTGTCCGCTGTGATACACTAGGTAAGGTATTGGAGAAACGGCCGCGGCCGCCGTTTTTTGGACGGTAAAGAAGCGGCGGAAGATTGGATAAGAAGAAAGAAAAGGAGAGAACACAGGATGTTCAAAGACGAGTATCAGGCGATGACAGCCGGGTCGCTGGGAAAGTACAATCTGTTTAAAAACAACCCGTTCGGGTATTTCGTGTCGGCGATGACGGCCGGCGCGTTCATCGGCGTCGGTGTGATGCTGGCCTTTACAGTCGGCGGCCTTCTGACAGGACAGCCCTACGCGAAGATCATGATGGCGGCGACTTTCAGCGTGGCGCTGAGTCTGGTCGTCATCGCGGGGGCGGAGCTGTTCACCGGCAACAATATGGTCCTGGCGGCAGGCGTGCTTCGCAAGGAGATCAGCGCGGCGGACATGATCAAGATCTGGGTGTTCTGCTGGATCGGCAATCTGGTCGGCTCGGTCCTGATCGCCTGCATCTATATAGCGACCGGGCTGGCGTCCGGTGATGTCGGACAGTGCATGGCAGACGCGGCGGCGGCCAAGATGACAGCACCGGCTGTGGCGCTGTTCGCCCGCGGCATCCTCTGTAACTTCCTGGTCTGTCTGGCTGTGTGGTGCGGCTTCCGCGCCAAGTCGGACAGCGGCAAGCTGATCATGATCTTCTGGTGCATCCTCGCCTTCTTCTGCTGCGGCTTTGAGCATAGTGTGGCGAACATGACGCTCCTGACCATCGGGCTGTTCATCCAGTCCATGAACGACGCGATCAGCGTCGGCGGGTATTTTTACAACCTGTGCCTCGTCACCCTCGGCAACATCGTCGGCGGTGCGCTGTTCGTGGCAGTTCCGTACCATATTGTATCGAAAGAGAAATAGGAATCGCGCAGCGTCCAGCTGCAAACAACAGACAAAACGAAAATGACAGAAAAAGAACTGGAACAATATATCTCTGAAATAGAAGGCGGCGATCCGGCTGCGGAGAAAGCCGCCACCGAAAGGCAGGCGGCGCTCATCAAGCCGCCGGGCAGCCTGGGCGAACTCGAGACGATCTCGATCCGCCTCGCAGCACTGACGGGCAAGGTCCGCCAGCATTTCAGAAAACCGCTGGTCATCATTCTCTCGGCCGACAACGGCGTCTATGAAGAGGGTGTCAGTTCGGCGCCGCAGAGCGTGACCATCCAGCAGACCATCAACTTCATCCGCCGCATGACCGGTGTCGGTGCCCTGACCAAGGAGTTCGGCAACGATCTTCTGGTGCTCGATATGGGGATCAATGCCACCGTGCCGGCTGCGCTGTCCTCAAAGGACATGGCGGATTATCAGACGAAAGTCATCGACCGCAAGATCGCGTACGGCACGAAGAACTTCGCCAAAGAGCCGGCGATGACCCGGGAACAGGTCCTGCAGGCGATCGCGGCAGGGATCGAAGCGGTGGAATTTGCCAGGGCGCAGGGGCACGACATCCTCGGCGTCGGCGAAATGGGCATCTGCAACACCAGCACCAGCGCGGCTGTGCTCGGCGCACTGGCGGATCTTTCCGCGGAGCAGGTCTGCGGCCGCGGGGGCGGGCTGGAAGATGCGCCGTTCCTGCATAAAAAAGAAATCGTTGCGCAGGCGATCGCCGCGGCGCGCACGGAGCGTCTCGACCCGGTCGGGGTCCTCGCGCTGTGCGGCGGCTTTGACATCGCCGCGATGACCGGCGTCTTCCTCGCAGCGGCGCACGAACGCATGCCCGTCCTCATCGACGGCTATATTTCGGTGACTGCGGCTGTGGCAGCCGCCAAGCTCTGCCCCGAAGCGACCACGGCGATGCTCGCGACGCACCAGTCCTTTGAGATCGGGTACATGAAGGCAGCCGCCGAGCTGGGCGTGCATCCGTACCTGGATCTGGGCATGCGCCTGGGCGAAGGCAGCGGCTGTGTCATCGGGTTTGAAGTCGTCCGCGCCGCCTGTGCGGTGATGGACGGGATGGCGACCTTTGAAGAGGGCGGCATCAACGACGACTATCTGGAAGAGATCCGCAAAGGAGACTGTTTCTGATGCACATCTACATCAGCGGCGGCGCCAAAAACGGAAAATCATACTACGCGCAGCGGCAGGCGCAGGC
>JAILFI010000191.1 GCA_024697655.1 Clostridiales bacterium | reverse complement strand
ACCCGCGTCTCTTTGATATGGAACAGCCAGAGATCGACGAGATCAACGCGGCCTGCAAAGAGTACGACATCGAACTGTTTGCCTCCGGAGGCTACGGTCGTGATATGGATCTCTCCCAGCCGGATGAGGCGGGACGCAGGGCGGCGGTCGCCAGGAGCATTGAACTGCTGAAGGCTTTCAGTAAACTGCACATTCACAACTTCTCCGGGATCAACTACGGTGCCTGGTGCAACTTCGATGCGCCGGACAATAAAAGGGGCCTGTTTGAACAGGCTGCAAAATCGTTGAAGGAAATCGGCAAAGTGGCCGAAGAACTGGATGTCAGCTGGAACATGGAAGTCGTCAACCGCTTTGAGAGCTGCATGCTGAATGTTGCGTCCGAAGCGATGGAACTGGTGGAGATGGTCGACAGTCCGGCTGTCAATGTCCTGCTGGATATCTTCCACGGCATGATCGAGGAGGACGACCTGGCGGGGGCAATCCGCACGGTCGGCAAGAAGCGGCTGGGCCATTATCATATGGGGACGAATAACCGAAGACCTCCGAGAGAGTGTTTCCTGCCATGGCAGGAAGTCTGCGACGCGCTGCAGGAGATCGGCTATGACCGGTGCATCTCATTCGAACCTCTTGTCCGCACAGGCGGAACAGTCGCTCTCGGAGGAGGCAATGTATGGAGACCCATGCTTCCGCCGGACTGTGATGACGCCATGCTGGATCAGATCGCAAAGGACTCTCTTGCTTTCATAAAGAGTAAATTCCACTGATCGGTCTTCGGGAACGGGGGAAAAAGAGATGGCACAGTATTTTATCGGAATCGATTCGGGAACTTCCGGGATCAAGGCAGTGCTCTTCGCAGAAGACGGAACACTGATCGATAAGGAAGCATTTCCCCTGACCGGGATCTTCCCGCAGGAGAATATGTATGAAGAAGATCCTCTGGAAGTCTGGGAAAAAGGAAAACTGGCGATCAAAACAGTAGCAGAGAGAAATCCGGACAGACCGGTTGCCGGCATCGGTATCACGGCGCAGGGAGACGGTCTCTGGATGTTTGATGAGAATATGGATCCGGTCCGCAACGGCGCATGTTTCTGCGATGGCCGCGCGGGCGATATCGTGGACCGCTGGGTGGCGGACGGCACCTGCGAAAAGCTGTTTGATCTGACCGGGACGAGACTGTTTTCCGGCAACCAGAACGGGATCGTGAAGTGGATGGAGGAGAATGAGCCGGAGAATCTGGAGAGAGCGGCACATCTGCTTCATTTGAAGGATTATCTTTTCTATCGTCTGACTGGAAAGATCACGACGGACGCGACGGATCAGTCTCTTGTCTTTCTGGATCAGAATACGCGGGATTATCTGCCGGAAGCCTTTGAGGTATGCGGACTGACAAAATACAGGGACAAATATGCCCCGATCCTTCCGGCAAAGGAAAATGCATTCCCGATTCTGCCGGAACTGGCTGCGCAGATGGGACTGACGGATCGGGTCCTGGTCACTTCCGGACCGATGGATGTCAGTGCCTGCGCACTGGGAAGCGGCGTTGTGGAAAAAGGAGAATGCTGCTCGATCATGGGAACGGCTGCCCTGCACGAACAGGTGCTGGACAAACCGCTGCAGGATCATATCCTGGCAGGCATGACGGTCACGCATGTCATGGAAGACCGGTGGCTTCGGCTGATGGCGTCCCTGGCCGGCACGCCGAACCTGGAGTGGATGCTGGATACACTGGGAGGACAGATCAAAACCGATGCCGCTGCCTGCGGACGCAATGTGTATGCGTATATGGAAGACATGATCCGGGACGTGCCGATCGGCGCGAACGGCATCCTGTATCATCCGTATCTTCTGGCCGGCGGCGAGCGCGCGCCGTTTACGGATCCGCGTGCGAGAGCAAGTTATACCGGCATCAGTGTGCGACATACACTGGCAGACATCGTCCGTGCGACATACGAAGGTGTGGCGTATGCGATGCTGGACTGCTACCAGAATATGCCGCAGGAGATCACCAGGCTGACAGTCTGCGGAGGCGGCGCGAACAGCGGGATGTGGTGCCGGATGTTCGCGGATGCAGTCGGGACGCAGATCGTGACGGTCAAAGGCGATGAACTCGGAGCCAAAGGCGTCGTTCTGAACAACATGGTGATCCAGGGGTTGTACAGCAGCTATAAAGACGCGGTGGATCAGAGTGTGGAGACGGACAAGATCTTTGAGCCCGACATGAAGAAACATGAACGGTACATGGAGATCTATGAGCTGTACCGGATGACATACCAGCAGATCCGGCCCACATGGAAACTGCGAGGCAAACTGATCAAAGAGGAAACCTGATATGCTGTATTTTGAAGAACGGCAGCAGATCATACAGACATGCAAAAAGCTGCAGGCCTGTGAATATTTTCTGGGAACCTGGGGAAATGTCAGTATGCGCGTCGGCGATCACATTATCCTGACACCCAGCAAAGTGGAGTATGATCTGTTGAAGGAAGAAGATATGGTCGTGATCAGCCTCGACGGGAACGTGGTCGAAGGAGAACGGACGCCGACTTCCGAAAAGGAAGTGCACCGCGCGATCTATAATATCCGGGAGGACGTCGGAGCGGTCGTGCACAGCCACACGCTGTGCTGCATGGCGGTATCGGCACTTGCCTCTCTCAAAGAAGTGCCGGCGCTGACGGAAGAGATGAGTCAGCTTCTCGGCGGGGCGATCCCGCTTACGAAGACATATGTCGCGGCCGGAAACCATCACGCGCTGGGAGAGGCTGCGGCGGAATCGATCGGTAAAGCCGGCGGTGTGATCCTGCGGAATCACGGTGGAGTTGCCAGCGGGCGGAATCTGGATGAGGCTGTTCTGACTGCGAAGGTCATGGAGAAAAGCTGTCGGCTTTATCTGATGATCCGGGGAACCGGAGATATGCAGGTAATACCCGAAGAATATGTACAGTCGGAGAACTACCGATATCACTATGCATACGGACATGAACAGGGAGTGTAGGACCTTCGGCGGTCATTTTCTTTGGTTTCATGGGCTGTCGCGAAAGCGGCAGTCCATCTTTTTATAACGAGTTATGCATAATCACTAAAATGACTAAACAGAAGGGATATTAATCCGTACATATTGACAAGAAAACGCAGGATGATATAATTTTTAATGTAGGAAAAGGCAGCGTCAGGACTGCGTGAAAATATGCAGAAAATTCCCGGCGTACCCGGTAAAAACAAAAGGAGGATTGTTACATGAAGAAGAAATTACTGGCTCTTTGCTTGCTTCTCATCATGGCCTGCTGCCCGCT
>JAILFI010000188.1 GCA_024697655.1 Clostridiales bacterium | reverse complement strand
CCGTCCGTTCGGAGGAGATGCCGGCACATCCTTTGACCGGATCGGCAGCGCCAAGCGCGAAGTGCACGCAAAGAAAAAGAATACCGAAACGTTTGCCGCCGGTGATCAGGTCTTCCACAACAAGTTCGGGGAGGGGCTCGTCATCGATGTCAGCGGCAATGTGATCAGCGTCATGTTCGATAAAGCCGGATTGAAAAAACTGGCGGCGGACATCGCACCGCTGAAGAAGATTTAAAGGGAGACTCTTGAGGGGGTCACGATGGGAAAGATGGATACAGAACAACTGCAGATGGGAATGTTCGAAGACACCGCGGCGGCGCCGGAAGATGTGCTTCCGCGCATGAAAGAACTGGTCGCCACGCTGGATGAGGCGGCGCGGGCGTACTACGCGGAAGGGCGTGAGATCATGTCCAACTTCGAGTACGACGCACTGTACGATGAACTGGCCGCGCTGGAGCTTAAGACCGGTGTCATCCTGGCGGGAAGCCCGACGCAGCGGGTCGGCTATGAGGTGATGACGGAACTCCCCAAGGAGCGCCACGAAAGCCGCATGCTCAGCCTGGACAAGACCAAAAGCGTCGAGGAACTGGCTGCATTCGTCGGAGAGCACGAAAGCCTGATGTCCTGGAAACTGGACGGTCTGACGGTCGTCCTCACGTACCGGGACGGGCAGCTCTTCAAGGCGGTCACCCGCGGCAACGGGGAGATCGGCGAAGTCATCACACCCAATGCGAAGGTATTCGCAAATGTGCCGCTGGCGATTCCGTATAAAGAGGAACTCATTCTGCGCGGCGAGGCGATCATCACCTACAGCGGATTTGAGAAGATCAATGCCCTGCTCCCCGAGACGGAGGCCAAATACAAGAATCCGCGCAACCTGTGCAGTGGTTCTGTGCGGCAGCTGAACAGCCAGATCACCGCGGAGCGCGGGGTGCGGTTCGTCGCGTTTGCACTTGTCAAAGGACCCGGTGAAACGCGCAGTGAACAGTTCGAGTTCCTGCAGGCGCAGGGGTTTGAGGTCGTCGAGTATAAAAAGGTGTTCGGCGGCGATGTGCCGGCGACGGTGAAATGGTTCTCACAGAAGATCAAAGGGGAGGATTATCCCTCCGACGGTCTTGTTGTTACCTATAACGATATCGAGTACGGGCGATCGCTCGGAACAACCACCAAGTTCCCGCGCGACAGCATCGCGTTCAAGTGGCAGGATGAAACGGCTGAGACGGTACTGCGGGAGGTGCACTGGAGTCCTTCCCGGACCGGCCTCATCAACCCGATCGCGGTCTTCGATCCGGTCGAACTCGAGGGGACGACCGTCAGCCGCGCCAGCGTTCACAACGTCAGCATCCTGAAAGAACTGAAACTGGGCATCGGCGACCGGATCATGGTCTATAAAGCAAATATGATCATCCCGCAGATCGCGGAGAACCTGACCTGCATGGGCGGGGCGCCGATCCCGGACACCTGTCCTGTCTGCGGGGCGAGGACCCAGATCAAGGCAGAGGGGACCGTCGAAACGCTCTACTGTACCAATGCGGACTGTCCTGCCAAGCAGACCAATGCCTTTGCGCTGTTTGCTTCCAGAGACGCGCTGGATATCGAAGGGATGAGCGATGCCGGCGTGGAAAAACTGATCGACCTGGGCGTACTGCATACGTTTGCGGACTTTTTCCGGCTCGCACCGCACAAGGAAGTGATTATCGAAGCGGAGGGCTACGGTGAAAAGTCCTTTGAGAATATGTGTAAGGCCGCGGAGAAGGCGCGCCACACCACGGCGGCAAGACTGCTGTATGCGCTCGGTATCCCTGGCATTGGAAGCGCCAACGCCAAGGTGATCGCAGCCTATGCGGGCGGCGATATGACAGCGGTGCGCGCGCTGACCAAAGAGGAACTGATGACCATCGACGGCGTCGGTGAGGTGCTTGCAGAGGCGTTCACGGCTTATTTCGGCACGGGACTTGCAGAGGAAGAGAGAAGCGATGCGCAGAAACGCCACAACGCGGATCTCGATGACCTTCTCGGTGAGCTCGTGATCGAACAGCCGCAGACAGCCGGCACACAGGATATGGCCGGATTGACCTTCGTCATCACCGGCAGTCTCATGAACTACGCAAACCGGGATGAACTGAAAGCGGAGATCGAGCGCCGCGGCGGGAAAGTCGCCGGCTCGGTCAGCGCGAAGACATCCTATCTCAT
>JAILFI010000128.1 GCA_024697655.1 Clostridiales bacterium | reverse complement strand
CGCGGGGATCGACCCGCCGCGGACGCTCTTCAGCGCCGTGATGTACATTCCGCTGATCACGACCTTGCATTCCGTTTTGACCGGAAGGACTTCGAAGACCTCGGCGTCGCACATCATCGTAACGATCTTGGGACCGACCTTGGCTTTTACGATCGGCACCTTGAAGAGCTTTCCGTACCATGGGGACTGGTCTATGACCATCTGGGGAAGGCCGGACTCCGTCAGCTTCAGCTTCTTTTTGTCGATGATGAGCATGCTGACCGTCTGCTTGTTCGCCTCCATCAGCGCTTCCTGTTCGACCTGCTTCGCCTGCATCTTGCGGCCGACGAAATAGAGCACGGCCATGCCGATGAGCAGGGTGACCAAAGCGATGATTACGATCGTCAAAAGAGTTTTCATGGCCTGACCTCCGGGCGTCCTTGATTAAAAAGTCATTTTCAAAGTATAACAGAGCCGTATGGAAAATGCAACAAATTTCAAGTTGACAGCTTGACAAAGCCTATGCTAATATGAAGTTTGCACTATTGTGGCGTCTTAGGCTCTTTATGCGCTTTTTTACCGCTGCAAGGCTTTTGTGCGCAAATATTTTCAGAGGTGAACTGTCCATGGAAAAAAGCAAAATGCGACCTGTCAAAGCCGGCCGTGGCATGAGGATGAGCTTCTCCAGGGAAAAGGAAGTCCTGGCCATGCCCAACCTCATCGAGATCCAGAAGAACTCCTACGAGTGGTTCCTCGGAGACGGCCTGCGCGAAGTATTCCACGATATTTTTCCGATCGAGGACTTCGCAGGACATCTGAGTCTCGATTTCGTTGACTTCAGGCTGTGCAGGGACGACGTCAAGTACTCGATCGAGGAGTGCAAGGAACGCGACGCGACCTACGCGGCCCCGATCCGGGTCAAGGTCCGGCTCTGCAACAACGACAAGGACGAGATCAACGAGCATGAGATCTTCATGGGAGATCTCCCTCTGATGACCGATACCGGTTCCTTCGTGATCAACGGCGCGGAGCGCGTCATCGTCAGCCAGCTGGTGCGTTCCCCCGGCATCTATTATACCAGAGAACACGACAAACTGGGCAAGGAACTTTTCTTCTGCCAGGTGATCCCGAACCGCGGCGCCTGGATCGAGTATGAGACGGATTCCAACGACGTCTTCTTCGTTCGCGTGGACAGGACGAGGAAGGTGCCGGTGACCGTGCTCTGCAGGGCCCTGGGGCTCGGCACCAACACGGATATCCTGGAGATGTTCGGCGAAGAGCCGAAGATCATGGCTTCGCTGCAGAAGGATTCCGCGACCTGCTACGAGGAAGGCCTTCTGGAATTATATAAGAAGATCCGTCCCGGCGAGCCGCTTTCGGTGGACAGCGCGGAGAACCTGTTCAACGCCATGTTCTTCGATCCCCGCCGCTACGACCTGGCGCGCGTCGGCAGGTACAAATTCAACAAGAAGCTGAACCTGAAATACCGCCTGAACCGCCAGACGCTGGCGGAGGACGTCATCGATGTGAATACCGGCGAGATCCTGGCGACGGCCGGCACCAAGGTCGACAAGGCGCTCGGACAGGTGATCCAGGACGCTGCGGTCCCTTACGTATGGGTCGAGGGCGCGGACCGGAAGATCAAGGTCCTGTCCAACCTGATGGTCGACATCACCAAATATGTGGATATCGACGACCCGAGGGAGTACGGCATCTACGAGCCGGTCTACTGGCCGCTGCTCAAGGAGCTGATGGACAGCGCGAAGGATAAGGAGGAGCTGCTCGACGCGATCCGCAAGGAAGCCGCGGAGCTGGTCCCGAAGCATATCACGAAGGAAGACATTTTCGCTTCCATCAACTACTGCATGCATGTCGAGTTCCTCGTGGGCAGCCTGGACGACATCGACCACCTGGGCAACCGCCGCATCCGCGCGGTGGGCGAGCTCCTGCAGAACCAGTACCGCATCGGCCTTTCCCGGATGGAGAGGGTGGTGCGCGAGCGCATGCAGACCCAGGACATCGAGGCGATCACGCCGCAGTCCCTGGTCAACATCAAGCCCGTGACCGCGGCGGTCAAGGAGTTCTTCGGAAGCTCCCAGCTGTCGCAGTTCATGGACCAGAACAACCCGCTGTCTGAACTCACCCACAAGCGCAGACTTTCCGCGCTGGGCCCCGGCGGCCTGAACCGCGACCGCGCCACCTTCGAAGTCCGCGACGTGCACTACTCCCACTACGGCAGAATGTGCCCCATCGAGACGCCTGAAGGTCCCAACATCGGTCTGATCGGTTCGCTCTCCACTTATGCCCGCATCAACGAGTACGGCTTTATCGAGGCGCCGTACCGCAAGTACGATAAAGAGACCGGCTGCGTGACCGGCCGCATCGACTACCTGATGGCCGACATGGAAGACCAGTACATCGTGGCGCAGGCCAACGAGCCGCTGGACGAGCAGGGCCGCTTCCTTAATAAGAAAGTTGTCTGCCGTTTCCGCGATCAGTTCATCGAAGTGCCGCCGGAGCAGGTCGACTACCTGGACG
>JAILFI010000125.1 GCA_024697655.1 Clostridiales bacterium | reverse complement strand
GCCTGTCGCGTTGGCGATCATCATGCGGTCGCCGAAGAGCTGGGTGATGACCTTGATATACGGTGTCTCGCCGCAGCCGGAGCATGCGCCGGAGAATTCGAAGTACGGCATTGCGAACTGGCTGCCCTTGACGGACTTCTTGTCCATGAGGTTGTCCTTGACGCCGACTTTCATCGCGTAATCCCAGTTTGCTGCCTCATCGAGCTGTGTATCGAGCAGTTCCATGGTCAGTGCCTTTTCCTTGGCCGGACAGATGTCCGCGCAATTGCCGCAGCCCAGGCAGTCGAGCGGATCGACCTGCATTCTGTATTCGAGACCCTCGAGCCCCTTGCCGATCGCCTTCTTTGTCTCAAATCCGGCAGGTGCTGCCGCCTTTTCCTCTTCATTCACGAGGACCGGACGGATCGCCGCGTGCGGGCAGACGAAGGAGCACTGGTTGCACTGGATGCAGTTGTCAATGTGCCACTCGGGGACGAAGACCGCAACGCCGCGCTTTTCATAAGCCGCTGTACCGGACGGGAAAGTACCGTCAGCAGCATCCTTGAACATGCTGACCGGCAGATCGTCGCCTTCCTGACGGTTCATCGGGATGAGGATGTCTTCGACGAACGCGGGGACTTCCTTGACAGCGCCCTTTGCGTCATCGACCGCGTCCTTCCACGCTTCCGGTACGTCGACCTTGTGCGCGCCGGTGATGCCGGCGTCAACAGCCGCGTAGTTCATGTTGACGATGTCGTCGCCCTTCTTGCCGTAGGACTTCTTGATGCTCTGCTTGAGGTATTCGACTGCTTCATCCACATCCATGACCTTGGAGAGGTTGAAGAACGCGCTCTGCATGACCATGTTGATGCGGTTGCCAAGACCGATCTCCTGACCGATCTTTGTTGCGTTGATGGTGTAGAAGCTGATGTCGTTCGCCGCGATATAGCGCTTCATGGCAGCCGGCAGTTCCGCTTCGAGCTCCATGTCGTCCCACTGGCAGTTCAGCAGGAAGGTGCCGCCCTTCTTCAGGCCTTTCAGGACATCATACTGGTTGACATATGCCTGGTTGTGGCAGGCGACGTAGTCCGCCTCGGTGATGAGGTAGGTGGACTGGATCTTGTTCTTGCCGAAACGCAGGTGGGAAATGGTGATGCCGCCAGACTTCTTCGAGTCATAGGAGAAGTAGCCCTGTGCATACATATCGGTGTTGTCGCCGATGATCTTGATGGCCTGCTTGTTGGCACCGACCGTACCGTCGGAACCAAGACCCCAGAACTTGCAGCGGATCGTGCCTTCCGGCTCGGTCGCGATGTCGACGGTCGGAAGCGAGCTGTTGTTCACATCATCCACGATACCGATGGTGAAGTGGTTCTTCGGCTCTTCTTCTGCCAGGTTGTTGTAGACCGCGACGACCTGACCCGGTGTGGTGTCCTTGGAACCAAGGCCGTATCTGCCGCCGTAGATCTTCGGTGCATTGTCCATATCGAAGTACATGGTCTTGACATCCATGTAAAGCGGATCGCCGAGCGCGCCGGGCTCTTTCGTTCTGTCGAGGACAGCGATCTTCTTGACGGTCTTCGGCATGACAGCCATGATGTGCTCGGTGGACCAGGGTCTGTACAGACGGACTTTGACAAGACCGACTTTCTGACCCTGCGCGAGCAGGACGTTCAGGACTTCTTCAATGGTCTCGCAGATCGAGCCCATTGCGACGATGACGTTCTCCGCATCCGGAGCGCCGACGTAATCAAACAGTTTGTAGGAACGGCCGGTCAGCTCGCTGATCTTGCCCATGTATTCCTCGACGACAGCCGGGATCTTGTCGTAATACGGCTGTGCAGCTTCTCTCGCCTGGAAGAAGATATCCGGGTTCTGCGCGGTACCGCGGATGACCGGATGATCCGGAGAGAGTGCGCCTCTTCTGAACTTCTCGACAGCGTCCATGTCGACGAGCCCTTTGAGGTCTTCATAGTCGATGGTCTCGATCTTCTGGATCTCGTGAGAGGTCCGGAAACCATCAAAGAAGTGCAGGAACGGAACTCTGCCCTTGATCGCGCACAGATGTGCGACAGCGCCCAGATCCATGACTTCCTGGACGGAGGAGGAGCACAGCAGCGCAAAACCTGTCTGGCGGCAGGCCATGACGTCGGAGTGGTCGCCGAAGATGCACAGCGCGTGTGTCGCCAGTGTTCTCGCGGTGACGTGGAAGACGCCCGGCAGCAGTTCGCCTGCGATCTTGTACATGTTCGGGATCATCAGGAGCAGGCCCTGAGAAGCCGTGTAGGTCGTGGTAAGTGCACCGCCCTGCAGAGAACCGTGGACCGCGCCGGATGCGCCGGCTTCGGACTGCATCTCAACAAGACGGACTTTCTGGCCGAAGATGTTGGTCGTGCCATGGGCTGCCATGTCATCTACGACTTCCGCCATCGGGGAGCTCGGGGTGATCGGGTAGATCGCCGCGACATCCGTGAAAGCGTAAGAAATGTAACCGGCAGCAGTGTTACCATCCATGGTCTTCATTTTCTTGTTGCTCATTTCTTCCTCCATTCGAAAACATTGA
>JAILFI010000124.1 GCA_024697655.1 Clostridiales bacterium | reverse complement strand
AACATCGATGCGCTGATTGCGGACCTGGAGCAGCAGAACGAAGTTGTGGCCTTTGTGGATGAGAGCATCGTGGATGAGGCTTCTGCCGCAGCGCTGCAGAGCGATATCATGAATGTTCCAAATGTGCTGGCAGCTGATTTTATCTCACGTGATACGGCAATGTCGAACTTCATGTCGAAGTATGACGACCGCCTGATGGAAGGGATTGATTCGACTGTTTTCCGGCACCGTTTTGTGATTCATCTGACGGATATCTCGCAGATGGCTGACAGCAAGGCGCAGTTAGAGGCTATCCCCGGAATCTCGAAGGTGAACGCCCAGATCGAATATGCAGACCGTTTTGTGCGGATTCGGAACATCGTGAGTGTAGTATCGCTGATCCTGACGGTGATCCTGACCTTCGTGTCCTTCTTCATCATGTCCAACACCATCAAGCTGACGACCTTCGGACGGCGCGAAGAGATCGCAATCATGAAGATGGTCGGCGCGACGAACTCTTTCATCCGCACACCCTTCGTGATCGAAGGCCTGATCTTGGGCCTGCTGGGCGGTGTGCTGGGCTTTCTCGCAGTCTGGGGAATCTATACGGTCCTGAACAGCAGTCTGCTGGACACGCTGACGGGAAGCTTTATTTCTCTGATCCCGTTTAATCGCGTGATGCTTCCGATGCTGGCCGTTTACGTGGGTGTCGGCGTTCTGATCGGCGTCTTCGGCGGTGTAAATGCAATTCGCAATTACCTGAAGGTGTAGTCAATGAAACAGAGGAAAAGAATAATCTCCGTGATCGCCATTATTATGGCGGTTCTGATGCTGCTCTCCCTGGTGGCGAGCGTGATCCCCTCAGCCTTTGCAGTGTCGCAGAGTGATATCGACGCGCTGCAGGCGAAAAAGGACGAGATTTCTGCCCGCGTGAAAGAGGCGGAGGAGCGTGTCGATACGCTGAAGGAAGCCCAGGCAAACGTTCTCGATCAGAAAGCGGCGTTGGAAGAGAAGAACGATGCGGCGAAGGAAGCGCTCCGGATCGTCAGTGAAGAGATTGTCATGTACAACGGCATCATCGAAGAGAAAACGGAGGAACTTAATCTCGCTTTGCATCGCGAGCAGACACAGCTTGACAAGTATCGCACCCGTGTGCGCGCGATGGAAGAAACCGGCGGCTATAACATCCTCACGGTGCTGATGAGTTCCGGGGACTTCAACGAGTTTCTCACCGCACTCGATGACATGGAAAAGATCATGACCGCTGACCGTGACCTGGAGGACGCATACATCGAAGCCCGCGAGGAGAGCGAGAGGGTCAAGGCGGAATATGAAGACGTCAAGGCGGACTGTGAAGCCAAGCAGGAGATCCTGAACACAGAGAAGGAAATGCTGGATGCACAGATCGCTGAGACGGAAGAAGAGCTCGCAGCGCTTGAAGACCAGATCGATGTAGCTGTAACGGAGTACGAGAACTTCCTGGCTGCCGAAGAAGCAGCAGCACAGGAGATTGCGGCCATGGTGGCCGCTTACCAGCGCCAGAAAGAAGAGGAAGCTGCAGCCCGTGCCGCAGCCATCGCCCGCCAGAATGCTCAGAACGGCGGCGGTGGTGAAGGAGACGGCGGAGGCGGCGGACTGAATCCTGGCGGAGCCGTTGGAACGGGGAACTTGGGGTGGCCTGTACCCTGCAGCACACGGGTTACCAGCCGCTTCGGCAACCGCTCTGACCCATTCACCGGCGAGACGCGCTATCACAGCGGGATCGACATCGACGGCTACGGAAACGACGGTGCCCCGGTCGTGGCTTCCGACGGCGGTACGGTTGTTACCGCAAGCTACAACGACGGCTACGGCAACTATGTAATTATCGACCACGGCAACGGCTATCAGACGCTTTATGCGCATATGTCAGGCCTGGCGGTCGGTGCCGGCCAGTCGGTTTCACAGGGACAGACGGTTGGCTATCTTGGGGCAACGGGCCGCGCAACCGGTACACACTGCCACTTCGAAGTGTTCGTCAACGGTGAACGCACCGATCCCGCACAGTTCTTCTCCGGCCTGTCCTATTATAACTGCTGAGTTTACCCCGGCAGTATCGCCGGCGCTTCGGCGGCCTGAGCCGTCCGGAAGCGCTGGCGTATTTCAGTTTGATAAAGGAGAGAGAGCATGAGACGGATTTTCCACCGCATGTTCGGCGGCGTGGGGATCTTCTTTCGCCGTTTGTTCGGTCTCGGGATCCCGTTGTGGTTTGTACTGTTGATGGTGCTCGGATCACTATTTGCGACGCGTATTATTACGCGCAACCAGGTAGTTCAGGAAGTCGGCGGGAAAGAAGACTATGACGAGGCCATGCGCTACATCGAGATCAAGGACATCATCGATGAAAAGTACATCGAGCCTGTCGACCGCAAGAGCATGGGCTATTCCGCTGCCATTGCTATGGTCTCGGGCCTGGGAGATGCCTGGAGCAGCTTCCTGACGGACGATGAATATAAGACCTATCAGCTCTCGTCATCGAACGAATACGCGGATATCGGTATGAGCCTGGTAAAAGATTCCAGCGGAGGTTTCCAGGTCGTGACGGTCTATCCGGACTCTCCGGCAGCGCGTTCCGGCGTGGTGATCGGCATGCTGAT
>JAILFI010000123.1 GCA_024697655.1 Clostridiales bacterium | reverse complement strand
TAGAGCCTGCGTTTTCTGATTTCTTCTCTGATATCTTTCCTGTTCACGTTGTTCATTTATCCGACCTGTAAATGGTGATATTTCAACACCCCTAGTTTAGCATAGCGATTCCTTGCTGCGCAATTGGCGGCAGGATAAAAGACCCCGGAGACGGATCTCCGGGGTGTGGTCTACTCTTGATCGTCTTCCGCGCCTTCCTCTCTGCGGTATTCCAGCAGGTCGCCAGGCTGGCAGTCGAGCACTTCGCAGAGCTTCATCAGGGTGGTGACTTTGATGGCTTTGGCCTTGCCGGTCTTGAGGATCGACATGTTGGCGATGGTGATGCCGACTTTATCGGCGAGTTCGGTCAGGCTCATCTTGCGTTTGGCGAGCATGACATCGATGTTGAAAATGATCTCTCCCATGCCGCACCTCCTAGATCGTCAGGTCGCTGTCGTCCTGCAGCTCCGCGGCGCGGCCCACCAGGTGGCCAAGCGCAAGCGCGACGACAGCAAACGCGATTCCTGCTGCACAAATACCCAGCGCCATCAGCAGGATCCCGGGATGATTCATATTCATCAGCAGCAGGATGACGTTCATCACAAAGAAGAAAACAACATCCGCGATGGCCAGCTGCCCGATCCGCCGGACGCGGCGGGCGTTGTCGTGCGTAAAGGGATGCTCCCGGCCGATGTCTTTCGCGATCTTCCAGGCGAAGATGAGGGCTGCATAACACGGGATCGCCGTGCACCAGATCACGGCTACCCAGGGTACAAAGCAGTAGGCGAACTCCGGATAGGAGTAGACGAGGCTCTGCCCGAATGCGGGGACTGCAAAGAAGAACACAGCGGCGCCGAAGGCGGCCATCAGGATGACAGCGATGCGCAGCCACTTCGCAAGACGCGGATAGGGGATGTGTTTATAAATAGAATCCTGATACAAAGAATCGCTCATGGTCATACACTCCTTTCAAGAGACACTCGTTTGCCTCTTTTCAAGTGCATGATAGCATGAGCGATATTGTAAATCAAGTAAAATTTATTGTGTTACGATAAATTTCTATAGTCCCAGGGAATCGACCCAGGTCTTCATGCCTGCCACAGACGGTTTGCCGCGGAAGACCTGCCCTTCCCGGATGACGGTATCGCGGGCCACGCTGGTCTTGAGTCCGTCGACCGCCTTGCCGAACCCGCTGCCGCCGGAGGTGGCGAACAGGATGATGGTCTTGCCGCTGAAATCATAGGCTTCGAGGAACGAGTTGATGATCGTCGGCGCGACATACCACCAGATCGGGAAACCGACGAAGACGACATCTGCCTCTGCGACTGGCGCGTCTGTATCCGCCAGTGCCGGGCGGGAGGATGTGTCGCTCATCTCGATGGAACTGCGGGACTGTTTGTCCATGTAATTCAGATCTGCGCTGGTGTACGGCTCAGCCGGACGGATCTCATAGAGCGGCGCCCCGGCCGCTTCGGCCAGCGTCTTTGCAGCGGCTGCGGTCGTGCCGGTGGGCGAAAAGTATGCGACGAGTTTATTCATAGGAACACCTCCTTCTATATGTATATCATACCGCGCAGGTCAAGCGATGAGGTATCCTCCGGATTTGCATTCGGATCGACTTTGCCTTTGCACTCGGACCGGCTTTGTTTTGAGCTGGGGGGATTTGCCCTCTTTTTATACCGGAGAGCAGACAGCGGACACTTTTTCAACGTTTGGGGACTGCGAGCCAGGCTGTCGGGAGGAAGAGTGGCTGCGAGGGGGCTGAAAACGTTGAAAAAAGTTCCGCAGTTGTGTTGTATAATCAAAAAGAGGGCAAACCGGGGCCGAAATGAGAAAACCTGGAAGCGGACCGGAAAAAGCGGGAAGAGAATTGGAAGAAAACCGGGAAGAGAATCGGAAAGAGAGAATCGAAATGTCTGTAAAAGTGCTGCACCTGGGCGCGCAGAAACGCTATGAAACCTACGATCCGCACACGCCGTTTTCGGACGCGGCGGAGAAGATCTATCTGCCGATGGATACGCCGCTGGCACAGTTGCTAGGGAAAGAGGCGCTGCCGGGCAGAGAAGGTGAAGAAATGTTGCCTGGAGCGGACAAAGGAACGGATGCCGCAGAATGGCTGGATGCGGATTTCATCATCGCGGACGCGGTGGCGAAGGTGCCGGGCGAGCTGATCCGGGCGATGCCGCAGCTGAAGATGATCCATTCGGAGGGCGTCGCGTTCAACAGTTTTGACTGGGAAGAGGCCGCGCGTCTTGGGGTCTACGTCTGCAACTGCCGCGGCGCGAACAAGGCGGCGGTGGCGGAACAGGCCATCCTGCTGATGCTCGCCTGCCTGCGCAATGCGGGCGAGGGCGGCCGGGCGGTCCGCGAAGGCCGGCAGATCGAAGTGAAAGAGCGCATGATGGTCGAAGGGTTTGCGGAGCTCGGCGACTGCACGGTGGGCCTCGTCGGCTTTGGCGCCATCGCGAAGGAGACAGCGAAGCGACTGGCTGCGTTCGGTTGTAAAGTGGTGTATTACGCGCGTCATCAGGCATCCGCTGAAGAGGAATCGCTTTGCGGCGTGTCCTATCTGCCGCTCGATGAACTGCTCGCGGAAAGCGACATCGTCAGCCTGCATGTGCCGGTCACCAAAGAGACCACAGGCATGGTGGATGCG
>JAILFI010000092.1 GCA_024697655.1 Clostridiales bacterium | reverse complement strand
CAGGGACCGTTCGTCAAGATCTTCCCGGAAGATACACTGTATCGCCTGGTCCAGATCGAAGACGTGGAAGAGATCGTGGAACAGGATATCGAAGGCGGCGTTGTCGTAGAACGGCTGCTGTATGAAGAGCCTTCGACCGGTGAAAAGGTCTCCAAGCAGGATGACATCAACTTCTATAAGAAACAACGCCGTGTTGCTCTTCACGGGTGCGGCGTGATCGATCCGGAAGATATTAATGAAGCTCTCGGCATGGGCGCTTTCCAGGGACTTAAGCGTGCGCTTTCCATGGATCGCCAGGCAGTCATCGACGAAGTGCTCGCATCCGGTATCCGCGGACGCGGCGGCGCCGGTTTTCCGACCGGCCGCAAATGGCAGTTTGCCTACAATTCTCAGGGCGATGAGAAATATGTCGTCTGCAACGGTGACGAAGGTGACCCGGGTGCGTTCATGGATCGTTCGATCCTGGAAGGAAATCCGCTGGCTGTTATCGAAGGTATGGTCATCGCGGGATACGCGATCGGCGCTTCCAACGGTTACTTCTATGTACGTGCGGAATATCCCATCGCTGTCAATCGTCTGAAGATCGCCATTGCCCAGGCGAAGGAGCTTGGACTTCTTGGTGAGAACATCCTCGGTACGGATTTCAGCTTCGACTGCCACTTAAGACTCGGCGCCGGCGCCTTTGTCTGCGGTGAAGAAACAGCGCTGCTTAATTCCATCGAGGGTAAGCGCGGAATGCCGCGTCCGAGACCGCCTTTCCCGGCAGTCAAGGGTCTGTGGGGCAAACCCACCATTATTAATAACGTTGAAACGCTGGCCTGCATCCCGTTCATCCTCAGAGAGGGTGCGGAAGAGTTCGCAAAGGTCGGTACCGAGCGCTCGAAGGGAACCAAGGTGTTCGCGCTGGGCGGCAAGGTCAACAATGTCGGTCTGGTAGAAGTCCCGATGGGAACTACGCTGCGTGAGCTGATCTATGACATCGGCGGCGGTATCCCGGATGGAAAGAAATTCAAGGCGATCCAGACGGGCGGACCTTCCGGCGGATGTCTTACAGAGGAATTCCTGGATGAGCCCATCGACTTCGACAACCTGGTAGCGAAGGGATCCATGATGGGATCCGGCGGTGCCATCGTCATGGATGAAGACAACTGCATGGTAGACGTTGCGAAGTTCTACATGGAGTTTATCTGCGACGAGTCCTGCGGAAAATGTACTCCGTGCCGTATCGGGACAAAGCGTATGCTTGAGATCCTGACCAGGATCACGGAAGGCCGCGGAACGATGAAGGATCTCGATGAACTCGAGGAACTGAGCAAGACGGTGAAGGCCAATTCTCTGTGCGCACTTGGCCAGACGGCGGCCAACCCCATCAACTCCACACTGAGCCATTTCAGGGATGAGTATCTTGCGCATATCGTGGACAAGAAGTGCCCGGCACATGTCTGCAAGAACCTGATGGAATACTACATTGATCCGGAGAAATGTATCGGATGCGGAAAATGCGCGAAGGGCTGCCCGGGCAACTGCATTTCCAGAACCGATTACGTGGCACCGGGGCACAAGCTGGCATCCATGAAGATCGATCCTGCTGGCTGCGTCAGGTGCGGCGCATGTATCTCGCAGTGCCGTTTCGATGCGATCAGCAAGAGATAAACAGGAGGAGGAGAAGAACGTATGTCAATCATTAATATTAAAATAGAGGGTATCCCCTATCAGGTAGAAGCCGGATTGACGATCCTGGAGGCGGCAAAGGCCTGCGGATATGAGATTCCTTCCCTGTGCACATTTAATCACGGTGAATGCAATGTCGGCTCCTGCCGTGTCTGCCTTGTAGAGGCGACCGGCGCGAGAGGCCTTGTTGCGAGCTGTGTCTATCCGGTATCGGAAGGCATGGAGATCAAGATCTCCAGCCCGGCGGCCGTAAGAGCCCGCCGGCAGAGCGTAGAGCTGCTGCTTTCCAACCACAACAAGAACTGCCAGCAGTGCGATAAGAACGGCCATTGCGAACTGCTGCATGTGGCGAACGTCACGGGCGCCAGAGAAGACGCCTTTGAAGGGACCCATTCAGAAACGCATATTGACCGCCTGGCTCCGGCTCTGGTCAGAGATACCTCCAAGTGTATCCTGTGCGGACGCTGCATCGCCCGCTGCTCCAATGCCCATGGCCTTGGCATCCTCGGTTTCGAGAACCGCGGTTTCAATACCTTCGTATCACCCGCTGAAAACCGCAGCTTCGTTGACTCACCCTGTATCCAGTGCGGACAGTGCGTCAATGTCTGCCCGACCGGCGCCCTGATGGAAAATTCCGAGATCGACAAAGTCGACGCAGCGCTCGCATCCGGCAAGCATGTCATCATTCAGGCTGCTCCGGCTGTCCGTGCCGCTCTTGGCGAAGAGTTCGGATATCCGATCGGCACTCCGGTGACCGGCAAGATGATCGCTGCTATGCGCCGTCTCGGCTTTGAACGTGTATACGACGTCAATTTCGGCGCCGACCTTACCATCATGGAAGAAGGAACGGAGCTTCTGCACCGTCTGACGGAGGGCGGCGTGCTTCCGATGATCACCTCCTGCTCACCCGGCTGGATCAACTATGCCGAGTATCAGTACGGTGATCTTCTGGATCATCTTTCCAGCTGCAAATCCCCGCATCAGATGCAGGGCGCGATCATTAAATCGTACTGGGCACAGGAGCATGGGATCGCACCGGAAGATATCTTTGTCGTATCTGTCATGCCCTGTATCGCGAAGAAGGCCGAAAAAGAGCGTGAACAGCAGAAAGTCAACGGTATTCCGGATGTGGATGCGGTCATCACCACCAGAGAGCTTGCCCGCATGATCCGACGCGGCGGTATGATCTTCGATCGTCTTCCGGATGAAGACTGGGATCAGGATATCATGGGCGACTACTCCGGCGCAGGCGTCATCTTCGGCGTCACCGGCGGTGTTATGGAAGCAGCCCTTCGTACCGTTTACTTCAAGCTGACCGGCAAAGAAAAAGAAGCGATCACCTTTGAAGAGGTACGTGGACATGATGCCGGCATCCGCGAAGCATCCATCGACATCAACGGCACCGTCGTCAATGTCGCGATCGCTTCCGGCA
>JAILFI010000069.1 GCA_024697655.1 Clostridiales bacterium | reverse complement strand
CCTGGATCTGGTCGGCTTTCTTCAGATAGACGATGTGATCCTCCTTACGCTGGTAATACTTCGCTGTGATATCAACGAAGGAATTGAACAGCCGCCGCACGTCCGTTGCTAAAATCTTCGTCGCGCAGCTGATCTCAAAATGGTAGTCTTTTTCAGGGCTCGTCATCGTACCGGCAGCAAGGAATAAAGCGCGCAGATAAGCTTTGCGGGCATCCTTCGTTTTCACCAGTCCCTCGTAGATACCGTCGCTGATATAGTTCATGCCCTCGCGGACCATCAGGATGCCGGTCTCGCGCAGGATCTGCTCGCTGAGATCCTCCGGACCGATCGTGACAATGTAGGAGCGGCCTTTGCGGATGCCGCTGCTCTCCCGCACCGTAAGATGCGTCTCAACGCTGAAGTACTCCTTGATGAGTTTCATAAAGTGCCGGGCGATCGCAGGATCATCCAGGGGCACCTGGATTTCAAACTTGCCGCCGCCCATCAGACGCAGATTTCCACGTACACGAATAAAGGCCGCGATCTCCGCGATCATACAGTTCTTTTTCTCCGGCATGATATGTGCCAGTTCATTTTTTGTATCCGCAGAAAACGACACGACCTTCTTCTCCTGTATCCGGCAGCAGGCAATGCTTTATCCGGCGTCATCCTTTTTTAATATCTCTGTGCTCCAGTGTGACCTGCTTGCCCTGTCTCTTGAAACGCTCATAGAATTCATTGGCCATCGCGACAGAACGGTGATGACCGCCCGTACAGCCGAAGGCTACGTTGAGGTGCCATTTGCCCTCCTGCATGTATCCGGGGATCGTTCCGTTGATCAGCCGGTCGAGGTTCTTGACAAAAGACTGGGTCACGTAATACTTGCCCACATAATCCCTGATCTTTTTGTTGTTGCCTGTCAGCCGCTTGAGCGTCGGCACGTAGAACGGATTGGGGATGAACCGCATATCAAAGACCATATCCGCCGTCACCGGGATGCCGTACTTAAAACCGAACGACATGATATTGATGACGAAGGTTTCCTCCTTGGTCCTGTCTTCAAGGATCTCACGGATCTCCTCCTTGAGCTGTGCTGTTTTCATGCCAGACGTATCGATGACGAAATCTGCCGCGTTGCGCAGGAACTTCAGTTTTTCGCGTTCCGCTTCGATCGCTTCCTCGGTCGCAGCTCTATGCGTGACCGGATGCACGCGCCGGGTGGCATCAAACCGCCGCAGCAGTGTGTCGGTCGTCGCTTCGAGAAAGAGCACTTTGACATCGATGCTGTACGCATCCATGACTTCCATGGCTTCCTGAAATCCGCCGAAGATCTCCCCGCCGCGGATGTCCACGACGAAAGCCGCCCTCTCGATGCCGCTTTCGGGCGTCATGGCCAGATTGATAAAGTCTGCAATCAAGGCAGGCGGCATATTGTCGATGCAATAATACCCCTGATCCTCCAGCCCTTCCATGGCCTGTGACTTTCCTGCGCCGGACAGGCCTGTGATGATGACAGTCTGCACGTTATTCCTCCTCGGGCACTTCTATATTGACAATACGTTCAGCCGGAACGCCGGCTTCCATTGCGCGCCGCACGGGCGCTTCCACACTCCCGACTTTACCGGGAATATGCGCATCACTGCTGATGATGAACCGGACATCATACCTCATGGCGGTCCGGATCTCCTTCACGTTGAGATGCGGGTGTTTGGCGTTGATCTCCATCAGCACGCCGCGGTCCTCGCATGCTTTGGCGACCGCATCGATATCGAACGGTCCTTTGTCGCCGGGGTGCGTCAGGATGTAGAGATCGTTCTCATAGATCGCTCTGACCATCATATCCGTGTTCGTGGCCAGCAGGCTCTTCCCGCCGACCCGGACACCATGGTTATAGGCGTAATTATGGATCGTATGACCGTCGTGCACGCCGTAATGGTAGCCTGCGATCACATAATCCAGATACTTTAGATCGTCCGGGATCACATCGATATACGGCGCAGGCTCCCAGATATTCGCTTCCACGCCCAGTTTAACTTCGATCTGAGGGTATTTTTTATTGAGGCGGTCGACCTCCGCCCGCATGATGGGATAGTTCTCTCTCTTCAGGCCATAAGTCAGATGACCGGGGCCGTGGTCAGTGATACCGACGGATGTAAGCCCCTTTGCGATGGCCTCCTTGACATTTTCTTCGATCGATCCCTTGCCGTGGCTGAATGTCGTGTGCGTATGGTGGTCGTATAACAGTTTCCACATATTCTATGCGTTCCTTTCTTATGCCAGGGAATCGCTTTCTCCTTGATCCACACCGATGATGCGGACCTCCGGGTGAAGATCCACACCAAATTGTTCTTTGACGCGCGCCTGCACGAGGTGCATCAGTGTGATGATATCCGTTGCGGTCGCGCCGCCGATATTGATGACAAATCCGCTGTGCAGCGTCGACACCTGTGCGCCGCCCACCGTCAGGCCCTTGAGCCCGGCATCCTGCACGAGTTTTCCGGCGAAATACCCTTCCGGCCGCTTGAAAAAACTGCCGGCGCTCGGATACGCCAGCGGCTGCTTGGTCGTCCGCCGCCGGTTGAGATCGCGCATCTTCTCCGCGATCGCCGCCGGATCGCCTTCAGCGAGCTGCATGACCGCCCCGAGGACGATCTCCCCCGTCTCATACAGGCGGCTGTACCGGTATGCCAGTTCCAGTTCGGCCGCATCTGCGTCGCGGACCGCGCCGCTTACAGGATCAAGAAGCCGGACGGTCTGCAGGATCTGCTTCATCTCGCCGTCGTACGCGCCGGCATTCATATAGACCGCACCGCCAAGGCTCCCCGGGATGCCGGAGGCAAACTCCAGCCCCGTCAGCGACTGTCTGGCCACTTCTCTGGAGATCGCGGACAGGAGCGCACCGGCACCCGCACGGATCTTTGTACCGTCTGTTTCTATATCCGAAAACCCGTCCGCGATCTTGATGATCACGCCGGGGAATCCGCCGTCTTTGACGAGGATGTTGCTGCCATTGCCTGTCACATAGTACGGGATCCCCTCTTCCCGGACGGCCTCCATGACCGCCAGCAGCGATTCCTCGGTATCGGGAAAGACAAGGTATCTTGCTGCTCCGCCCGCACGGAAGGAAGTATACGACGCCATCGGAGCGTTCTCTTCCACTTTTGCGATCTGTGCGAGCCGCACTCCGAAATCATTCATTATAATCTTCCTCTCTATAGTCTTCTACCAGTTCTTCGATATGCGCTTTGTCCATAGGGGGGGCATCAGCTTCTTCAGTATCTGCCGCCGTTTCGCGCATCCCGGCATAACTGTACAGGGTGTGATAATCCCAGAGATCGGTCGAGAGCCCCTTCTTTTCGAGCCGCCGGTTGATCCGGTAGCAGACATATGCGTACAGCACAGCAAAGACCGGCACCCCCAGGATCATGCCCAGCACACCGAACAGACCGCTGCCGACGAGGATGGCGAAGATGACCCAGATGCTCGACAGACCGGTCGTCTCGCCGAGGATCTTCGGACCGATGATATTGCCGTCCACCTGCTGCAGGATAAATACGAACACGATGAACGCCAGACAGAGCTTCGGGCTGACCATGAACATCAGGACCGCTGACGGGATCGCCCCGATGAACGGACCGAAGAACGGGATGATGTTCGTCACGCCGATAATGACGCTGATCAGGACCGCATAAGGCCAGTGCAGGATCGACATCACGATGAAGCAAAGGATGCCGATGACCAGACTGTCGATCAGCTTGCCGCTGATAAATCCCCAGAATGTTTTATTGATATACGCAGCGCCCCGCAGGATGCCGTCCGCATGGTCTTCGCGGAAGATCGCGATGATCATCTTTTTGGCTTGCGCCAGGAAAACTTCTTTGCGGTTGATAAAGAATGCGCAAACGATCACGCCGATGAAGAAATTCATGA